>CBFDCD010000026.1:0-13113 GCA_965603225.1 uncultured bacterium | reverse complement strand
TTACCTCTCCGCCAAATTTTTCTTTGATTTGTAATGCCTCCTCAACGGCATTTTCGTCATACGGGTTCATTACCCACTTGATGTTGTCCGTTGCAATAGATTTCCCGTCTGCAGCTACACTGATCTGGGTTTCTGTGTCAGGCACCTGTTTTAAACAAACTAAAATATTCACTTTGTCCCCCTTTCTTATATTCTTTAGTTGATGATTAATGCAATATACGATTTTTAATAGTCAATCCCTTATTTTTGTTTAACTCCTTAGCATTAAATAGTTAATTATGTCAATAAAGAAGGATGAAAAAATATTAAAACTAATGTTCAACCAGACAGATCAATTCTTTATTCCATTGATGAAATAACCATTGATTTGTTGTGCGGCGGTTTCTATATCGTACTTCCGGCTCTTTGATAAAACCCAATATCTTGACATTTCATCTAATGCGCCAAAGAATGCTCTTTTTGCAATTGCAGGGATTATTTCTTGTCTTATTACTTTCTTTTCCTGTCCTTCCCTTATAATATCTTCTATCAAGTCGAGATATTGAGCAAATTTTAGGTTATGGTAATTTTTCATAAATTTACTGCTTTGTCTCAGCTCTACCTGGATAATTTCCGCCATATCCTTGTTGTCTTCGATAAGCTTGAGATGTATCAATGCAAATCGTTTGATTTTTTCCAAGGGATCAGTCTCTAAGCTGATCTGCCTTTTCATATTATCTAAGACTTCCTGCATTTTCTCCTCAAATAGAGAAATGAGTATTTGATCCTTATGGCTGAAGTAGAGATAGATAGTGCCGTCTGCAATCCCTGCCTCTTTTGCAATTTCAGATACCCTGGTCTTGTAATAACCCTTTTGTGCAAATATTTTTGTGGCAGCTGCAATAATTCTGTTGTGTTTTTCGCTTTTTTTTCTGTTCATGTATTTTATTATAAAAATATATTTATGTGAATGAATATTCATTTTTAGCAAAAAAATGTAAGATGGTCAAGAATTATGGGAAATTAGAATGAAAAAGCCTTGTTGAAAAATGATTTTTTGCTATTTCTGTGCTAAAATCTGTAAGGTAAAATTTTAAATTTAGCTTTCTAAGGGCCTATAATCTAAACAACCTGAATTGTAACTATTTTTATACATAGAATAAGGATAAAATAATGAAAAAAAAAAATAGTATTACTACATCCGGGAAAAGTAATTCCATATTAGATATTGAAGGTTTAATGATAGGCCATCACACAGATATAGAGGCTCTTTGTGGGGTAACTGCAGTAATCTGCACCGAAGGTGCTATTGCCAGTGTTGATGTACGTGGTTCAGCACCGGGCACCCGTGAAACAGATCTTCTCGATCCGGTGAACTTAGTGGAGAAGGCTCAGGCTGTGGTGCTTTCCGGAGGCTCAGTATTCGGCCTGGCCGCCTCAGATGGTGTAGTAAGATGGCTGGCAGAGAAGGGTTTTGGGTTTCCCCTTGAAAATAACCAGGTTGCGCCTATTGTTCCTGCGGCTGTCCTGTATGACCTTGGAAGGGGCAGGGATTTTGTACCACCCATCAATTTAGAATGGGGGCGAAAGGCCTGTGATAATTCAGGAATTGATGTTTTGGCCACCGGTTGTGTTGGAGCAGGAACTGGCACAGTTTCCGGAGGAATCAAGGGAGGCCTTGGCATGGCAAGCTTCGTTTTAGGTGATGGAATTACAGTGGCTGCCTTAGTAGAGGTTAATTCTTTAGGTTCAATAATAAATCCAATGAATGGCAGGCCATGGGAGATTGGCCTCGCACTTGACGATGAATTTGGAGAAGAGGGGAAAAGGGCTGTAAAGCTACCCACACCATCTGAAGCAACGCTGGCAACGAATACTACAATTGGCATTATAGCGACCGATGCAGATATAACAAAGGTCCAGGCTAAGAAGATAGCCCAGATGGCCCATGATGGAATGGCCCGTGCCATCCGTCCCTCTCACACATTGTTTGACGGCGACACGATTTTTTGCCTTGCCACTTGTAAAAAACAACTTCCGGAAACGCAGGGATTTTTTCCATCCCCCAAGGCACATGCCATTAATGAACTGGGACATGCTGCAGCTAACTGCATGAGCAGGGCAATAATTAGGGGTATATTAAGCGCTCAAAGCCTGGGAGGGATTACTGCATTTTGCGATCTTGAGGATCTATAGGCTTTGGCTCAATGGGACTTTATAGAAGTTTGCAGTTTACGATTCAGGGGTAATGAGCAACGTGGTTTGTTAGAGCGAACACTTTATTGCAATAAATGTATTGCCGGTTTCGTTAAAATTGTTTTATGCTACCTATAGTGGGCTTTTCTGTACTTAACCATAAATGTTTAATATGAGGTATCCAACGTTTTCAAGGTGCCAATTCTATGCTACCAGGAAATATGAAGAAAATACAGATAGAATCGGGATTGATAGGAAACTATGAGTCTTAAACAGAATAATCTTAGTTGTATTAATTATAAATCATTAAAAAAGGAGAAATCATGAAGAGAGCATCATTTTTAATTTTCGTTATGTGCCTCATGTTGTCTGCAAACGCAGTATTGGCAAGTGCCCCTGTTAAAGGAAGGAGCCTGATTGTGTGTCAGCCGGCAGAACCGCCGGGACTTGATCCTACAGGCAACACAGCCGCAGCAATTGACAGGGTGGTCTTTTCCAATATTTTCGAAGGACTAATCAAGGTTAACAGCAAAGGGGAGTTTATACCAGGCCTTGCTACCAAATGGGCGGTGTCACCATGCGGAAAGACATACACCTTCCATCTGCGAAAAGGGGTAAAATTTCATAATGGCGCGTCCTTTAATGCTCAGGTTGCTCAGTGGAATATTGAGCGGGCGAAGGACAATAGCACTACAAATCCTCACCCAGAGTACTTTAGGGGTATCGTTAAAATTGATATACCGGATGAGTATACATTAAAACTTACCCTAAAGGATGTCGATGCCCTGTTTATTGCGCATATGGCCGAGGGTGATGCGGTCATGCTGTCTATGAAAGGATACGAGAATACAAAGTCTCATCCTATTGGCACAGGCCCGTTTAAATTTGTTAAATGGGTACGAGGTGACCGGGTAGAAATGGTCCGATTCAATGGCTATTGGAACCCTGAATTGCCCTATCTGGATAAGGTAACATTTAAGTTCATTGGTGATGCAAGTGCCCAGATTGCCGCACTTAAGGCGGGAGATATAGATGTAATAGGTTATATTGCTGCGCCTGAGTCTGCCATGGAAATGTCGCGAGATAAACGTTTTAAGGTTTTCTCAGGGACTACTACCGGAGAGGTTATAATGTCAACAAACAACAAGGCAAAACCCTTTGACAACAAACTGGTCCGTCAGGCCATGGCCTATGCCATTGATCGTCAGACAGTGGTTGACCTTGTCATGTTTGGTTACGGAACTCCTATAGGTTCTCACTGGTCACCTTCAACTCCATATTATGTGGATCTTGCTGGAAAATTCCCATACAACCCCAAAAAAGCCAAGGAATTGCTGAAAAAAGCAGGCTACCCCAATGGTTTTGGTGCCACGATAAAGCTTCCGGCTATTTACTCTTACTCTAAACGTGCAGGAGAGGTAATTGCAGATATGTTAGGCAAGGTAGGCATTAAACTCAAGATAGAGATTGTAGAGTGGGGACAGTGGATTGAGCGTATATTTAAGAAAAAAGAATATCAATTAACAATGATAGGTCATGTAGAGGCATGGGATATTGGAATTTATGCCAATCCTAAATATTATTTCCAATATGACTCTCAGGAATTTCGGGATGCGTACGCAAAGGCGCTAAAGGCCCCTAATGAGGCTGAGAAATCCAAGTGGTTTGGTCAGTGTCAGGAGATTATTGCAGAAGATGCTGTTAACGGGTATATGTTCTCTGCGCCCAGCCTGCCTGTACTAAAAGCTTCGGTAATGGGCTGGTGGGAGAACTACCCGACGATTGCCCTTGACTGCACCCAGGTTTGGTGGAAAAAATAACATACTATATTGTAACACTTTAGCTAATAACCCCGACGTTTCGCCTCAGGGTTATAAATGAAAGAAATTTTTTGTGTAATAGCTCAATAAAAAAGTGTAGGGGCTTTTTCTGATGCTGCTGTTTACCTTTCTCTGAGGCAGAGGATCCGGCATGAGGAAACGCTGAATCAAAAACCTGAGAGAGAAGACAGTTAACAAAATATATCACCAGCGGCCGGGATAAATTCCGGTCGCTTTTAATCAATATATGACACGCTATCTGATTAAAAAGTTTATCACGTTATTTATCCTGCTGTTTCTTGTCTCGATTACAGTATATTCGGTTCTATTTATATTGCCGGGAGACCCTGCCCAGATTATTCTTGGGATAAATGCCACACCAGAGACCCTGGCCAATCTCCGTTCAGAACTAGGCCTGGATAAATCCTTCTGGCTTCAGTATGCTGACTGGATGGGCAACCTTCTTACCGGAAAAGGCAACAGGTCGATTAACTACGACATACCGGTATATGATCTGATTATTTCCCGTCTATCGGTAACAGGACCTCTTGCGTTGCTGGCTATGGTATTCGGGATTGTAATCTCCATACCTCTTGGAATCTATGCAGCTCGTCATCAGAACCAAAAAGGTGATGTAGGTGTAATGTTTATCACCCAATTGGGTCTTGCTACTCCAGAGTTCTGGTTAGGAATTCTGTTGATTTTACTTTTTTCTGTTCATTGGGGTATTTTTTCAGCAGGAGGCTTTCCAGGCTGGTCAGTGGACTTTTGGGGTTCACTAAAGTCGCTTTTATTACCATCCTTCGCACTGGGTGTTATCCGCGCATCAATCCTGACGCGACTGACACGATCCTCTATGCTTGATGTGCTCCGTGAAGATTATGTGAGAACTGCCAGGGCCAAGGGCCTTAAGGAGCGGACTGTAATATATGTTCATGCCTTAAGAAATGCCCTCATCCCTGTCCTCACAATATTAGGTCTCCAGTTAGGCCAGCTAATGGCCGGGGCAATAATTATTGAAAACGTTTATTACTTGCCAGGATTAGGGAGGCTGGTTTTCCAGGCAATTGGACAGAGAGATCTTCCAGTAGTTCGGGAAATAGTATTATTCATGGCTGCGGCAGTTGTAGTGGTAAATTTTATCGTAGACCTTACGTACGCCTCCATCGATCCACGGATCAGGCTGGAAAAGATGTGATTTTGGTGGTATTGATATGAAACGTTTCTTTGGAAACCTAAACTTTACAGTTGGCTTTATCTTTTCGCTCCTTGTTGTGCTAATGGCAGTGACAAGCCTGGTCTGGACGCCGTATGATGCAAATTCTATGAATGCCCTCCATCGTCTTGCAGGACCTTCTCTAATGCACCCCCTTGGTACTGATCAGTATGGGAGGGACATACTATCCAGGATTATGGTTGGGGCGGTAAATTCGATTGTTGTTGGTCTTGTAACAGTGGCTATTGGTCTAAGCCTTGGGGTGTTTTTCGGACTAATATCCGCTTATTTTGGTAAGATTACAGATGAGGCAATTATGAGGCTTTCAGACCTTTTATTCGGATTTCCCGCTGTGCTTACTGCAATCCTGATTACCTCAATCCTCGGCCCATCGATGATAAATGCCATGCTGGCTATTGGTATCTTTTACATTCCCGTGTTCGCACGACTGACAAGGGCAGTCGCAATGACCACCTGGGAGAGGGAGTTTATTGAGGCCGCCAGGGCATGCGGCGTGAATGAATTAGCCATTGCCTGGCGTCATGTTCTGCCTAATATTCTTTCACCGCTTCTTATACAAGGCACAATACAGTTTGCAGTAGCCATTCTTGCAGAAGCAGGTTTGAGCTACCTGGGATTGGGCACCCAGCCGCCTTTTGCCTCATGGGGAAGAATGCTTAATGAGGCCCAGACATTTATGACCCTCGCCCCTTGGATGGCGATTTTTCCCGGCGTGGCAATAGCCTGGGCAGTGCTTGGCTTCAACCTGCTGGGAGATGGATTACGTGACACACTTGACCCAAAAATGGTAAGGAAAAGATAAAGGTGAAATTTTATAAATAAGTTGCATAGCGACTGAAGTAGTGTCGGTAGAGATTGTAACTCTTGCATAACTTTTTTTGGTAAGGCATTGTGCCAATATGATACGTTTTCATGTTCTTTGTTTACGTGAACCGTTAACTGAAAACTTAGATATGTTTTTTATTTTCAAGAGGTTGAAAGAAAATGATACCCCCTGAAGTGATTGAAAAGGTAATAAAGCAAATTAATCCTCATGAGCTTATTAGTCTTACAAGAGATTTAGTAAAGGTTAATTCAGTATGTGACCCTG
Source organism: uncultured bacterium (assembly GCA_965603225.1). Taxonomy (GTDB): domain Bacteria; phylum Desulfobacterota; class DSM-4660; order Desulfatiglandales; family B25-G16; genus M55B121. The sequence continues at coordinate 6,791 of CBFDCD010000026.1, read as the reverse complement.
TGGCAGGATCAAACGAGCAGCATGCCTCAGAGCTTGCAGGTCGTTGGGCAAAAGGTCATGGGTTTGCAGTTGAGATGGATCAAGTTGCCCCGGACAGGCCTAATACCATAATTACCTGGAATGCCGGCCCAGGAGATCGAAACCTAATGTTTGAGGGGCATACAGATGTGGTTACGCCAGGTGATATTTCTGCCTGGCATTATGATCCATTTGGGGCTGAAATTGTAGGAAAAAGAATGTATGGCCGGGGTACAAACGACACGAAAGGGAACCTTGCCGCCATGCTTGTGGCCATGAACTCGCTAAAACGATCAGGCGTGAGATTAAATGGTACAATCACCGGAGGAGCCCTGTGCGATGAGGAAGATCAAATGCTTGGTGTCCAGGATTTTATTAAGCGTGGGCACGCAGATTCAGTGACTGGGGCGATAATATGTGAACCCCAGGATGGGTTGATCTGTATCTCTCAAAAAGGCGCTGTACGAGCCAGATATATTATAACAGGACGGATGAGCCATGGGGCAATGCCATTATCAGGTCTCAATACAGCCCCGGCCGTTGCAAGATTAATAGACGGCCTTCACATAATGGAGTTAAATGCAGTAAGGGAGACTGGACGTGATGAATTCCTGGGGTGGCCCAGCTTCACCCCAACAGTAATAATGGCACCGATTGCAGGCCCTCCTCAGCTCAACGTCATGCCCCAAAAAGCCAAGGTGTTGATAGATATTCGAACCGTTCCAGGACAGTCTCATACGGATATTCGCAGAAAACTAATTGAATTAGCCATAGAGGTAGAACGCAGAACTTATGAACATTACGAGGAATATGATAGTTTCATTCATCTGGATAGATCCCATGATCTCAGGGTTAATGTAGAGTTTCTTACAGACAGACCTTGCACTCTCACCGATAAAAAGGACCCTCTTGTTATTGCCGCTGACTGGGCAACGGGCCGGATATCTAAGAGAGGGCCTGTTTATGCCGGTGTGCTGGGTGCTACTGACGGCACCTATCTTTGGTCTCTCAAGAATATCCCTATTGTAACCATGGGGGCTGGAGACCGTCAAGTAGCACACCAGGTAGATGAATGGGTTGACCTGGATCAGCTTATTGAAACGACTAAAATATATGCCCTCGCGGCCTTGCATTACCTTTACCCCAGGGATAATTCATAATGAATAATCTCTTGGAAATAAATAACCTGTCCGTACAATTTAATACCCCGGAGGGAACAGCAAGGGCTGTGGACGGGATTAGCCTTGATATTTTCCATGGAGAGACCCTTGGCCTTGTTGGAGAATCAGGATGTGGTAAGAGCGTGACTTCCCTGAGTATTTTAGGGCTAATTCCTTCACCCCCCGGGCGAATTAAGGCAGATAATATCCTGTTCGAAGGTCGAAATCTTCTTAATTGTAGCAGTGAAGAGATGAGACAGATAAGGGGACAGGAAATTGCAATGATTTTTCAGGAACCAATGACCTCTCTTAATCCGGTTCTTCCTATAGGGCGCCAAGTGGTAGAGCCTTTGGTTGCTCACAAGGGCATGCCCAAAACCAAGGCTTATAAGGAGGCCGTTAAATGGTTGGGGCACGTTAAGATACCGGGAGCCGACAAGCGCCTTAATGACTACCCCCATCAGCTATCAGGGGGTATGCGGCAGCGGATAATGATAGCAATGGCCATGGTGTGCCGCCCTAAACTGTTAATTGCTGATGAACCTACTACTGCACTTGATGTAACCATACAGGCCCAGATTTTGTCTCTTATGCTGGGGCTGAAGGAAGAGCTGAATATGTCTGTTTTGCTTATTACCCATGATTTGGGTGTAGTGGCACAGATGGCAGATCGTGTTTTGGTTATGTATGCCGGTGAAATAGTAGAAGAGGCCGACGTTATGGACCTGTATGATAGACCATTTCATCCTTATACACAGGGACTTCTCCGTTCAATGCTCCGTTTAAGCAAGCAAATCAGGGATAAATCCGGCCGACTAACCGAGATCGCAGGAGTGGTGCCTCCCCTGACAAAAGTTATACAGGGCTGCAAATTCGCCGATAGATGTCCCTATGCCTTTCCTTTATGTAGGGAAAGGCATCCCGAACTATTTGCAGTACGAGATGGACAGCGTGCAAGGTGCTGGCTCAGGGATTATCCAAAGAAAAGGAAATATCATGGCTGAAAGCCCCTTGCTTGAGGTCCATGAGCTTGTAAAACACTTTTCTCTTGGCGGTGGGCTTCTGAAAAAACCGCATTTATGGGTAAAGGCGGTAAACGGTGTTTCATTTAAGGTGCAAAGGGGCGAAAGTTTCGGTATTGTTGGAGAATCCGGATGTGGAAAAACAACCCTTGGAAGGCTAATAATTGGGCTAATCAAACCATCCAGCGGGCGAATTGAGTTTGACGGTCACAACTTTTCGGATTTAAGCAATAATGAGATGCGCTCAGTGCGCAGGAGAATGCAGATAATATTCCAGGACCCTTACTCCAGCCTCGATCCGCGAATGAAGGTTGTTTCAATTATTACAGAGTCTATGCGACCTGCAAAGGATGTATCAAGAAACAATAGACGTGATACTGCTACAGGACTATTGAAGCGAGTAGGTCTGAGGCCGGAAGATTTGGATAAATACCCCCATGAGTTCTCCGGTGGCCAGCGCCAGAGGATAGGCATTGCCCGATCCCTTTGCATGCGACCGGAATTAATCGTTGCAGATGAGCCGGTGAGCGCACTGGATGTATCAATCCAGGCCCAGGTAATTAATCTAATGGAGGAACTCAAGGAAGACTTCAATCTTTCATATATCTTTATATCCCATGATCTAAGCGTGGTTAATTATGTATGCGACAGGATTGCAGTAATGTATTTAGGCTCAATAGCTGAGTTAGCTCCAAGCAATAATTTTGCCATAGAACCTCGACACCCATACACCAGGGCCTTATTGGCTGCAGTGCCGCATCCTGACCCCCACAAAAGGGACAAGCCATCTCCAATGGAAGGCGATGTTTCCAGCCCTATAGACCTACCATCAGGATGCACATTTCACCCAAGATGCCAATATACCTTTGATAAATGCAAAAAGGCAAATCCCCCTTTGCTCAAGGCCGGCCCCGATCATTATGTGGCCTGCTGGCTTAACCAGGGAAGGGGGGTTCAGAATTCCTAACCCGGGCAAGCCTGAACCAAATTGAAAAATGACGATTGACGATTTGTTGAAGTCGCTTTGCTCCACTTTTTTGATTAGACATTTAGCAATAAAATGTTGTGCGCTTTTTGAGCACAAATTTATTTTTAAGGCACTAAAAACCTCGCAAAAGATATCAATTTTATAATTAATAAGGCCGTAAAAAGTATTTTGCGAGTGATTTTGGCCGCTTTTGGAAATAGATTAATGAAATACTGAGCGTTAATTCGGCTGAAGCGGGACAAACTGCTTGAGGTCTTCAGGCCGAGTTTTTGAAATTTAGCGAGGTATTTCATGAATCCCAAAACGGGCACCATGAGCGAGTAAAAGACTTTTTACGGGGCCTCAATAATTAATGCTACACATCTCTTACCTTGATAACAGGCACAAGAAGGTTAGTTCGCTTTCTTTTTCCCACATATGTTTTAGAAGACAGTCCCATTATAAAAAAATTCCATCCTTTTTTCCTGGTTCTTACACAAAGAGTTTTTTGTATCAGCTTAATAAATAGCAGTAACCCTTTTTTGCCTTAATAACAGTCACGGGGCAGGAGGAATTCTCTTCAGCTCCCTCCGGGGTGTAGGCCTTACGGGCCGGAGGTCAAGGCTCCAGGATTGGTCTTTTTTAAGTGACTTATATTATGGGGGAGTCCTTGCCCTTTCCAAGCTGTAGGCTCTCCAAGCCGGAAGCCCTCCCCGGTACCGGTCCTTAGTAATTCCATCACTAAAGGCTATAACCATAAACTATTGTTTAAGACCTCTTATGATTTTTATTAGTGGACCGGGCTGGGGTTCCCCGCATATATAAGTCACAAAAAGACGAAGCCCTTTCACCAGTCGCTTCAGGAAAGCCCTCTCGCCCCTTTTTATTGAGCTGTTACGTTTTTTCATTGTAAACCGGGAGATAATTTATGGATTATTAACTAAAGAATTCCAACTAAACTATTAATTTTTTCGGGAATTTAAATTTTTTTCTTGACAAACAAAAGAATTTTTATAAGAGTGGTACAAAGTGGATAAAAGTGGGAAAATATCTTGGAAAATTCTATAAATAACCTTTTTGAGGGGCGATCCAGGCATACTCTTGATGAAAAAGGCAGATTGGCTATTCCTGCCCGTTTTAAAGAGGTCCTGAGGAACAATGGAGATTTATCCCTTGTGATCACCAATTCCAATGGTTATTTGCTAGGCTTTACAAGGACTGATTGGCAGAAAATAAAGGAAAAGGCCGTTAATTTTTCATTATTTGATTTATCGGCCAATGTATTAATCCGCTATTTTATATCCGGTGCTAAAGAATGCCCATTAAAGCGTGGAAGGATTTTAATACCACCGGATCTGAGAGAGTTAGGTGAATTGAAAAAAGAAGTTGTCCTGGTTGGCCATTTAAACAGTTTTGAAATTTGGGATAAGGAAAAGTGGGATAAAGAGTTTGAAAGGGTAAGAAAATCCTTTTCAAAGACTCATCAATCTTTTTCGGAACTTGGAATTTGAAGGAGGGTAAAGTGAATTTTACTCATCAGCCAGTAATGGTTGATGAGTCTATGGAATATCTGGTTACTGATATAAAAGGTGTTTATATTGATGGAACGGCCGGCACCGGAGGACATAGTATTGCAATTTGCAGAAGGATAACCCCTAACGGGAGGCTGATTTGCTTAGATGTTGACAGGGCGGCCATAAAACTTGCCAATGAAAGGCTTTCTCAATTTAAAAATATGGTCACGGTAGTAAAGGGAAGTTATGCAGATTTAACAGACATACTAAAAAAAATAGGCGTTGGTAAAGTGAATGGCATACTTTTAGATTTTGGCATGTCTTCTTATCAGCTTGAGTCGTCCGGCAAAGGATTTAGTTTTTTCAAGGATGAACCTTTGGATATGAGAATGGATGAAGACATGAACGTAACTGCCGATGAGTTGGTTAATAATCTACCCAGAGAAAAACTGGAAGAACTCATATGGAATTATGCCCAGGAAAGATGGGCAAAACGTATTTCCAGGGCTATAGTAAAGGAGAGGCAGAAATGCCCTATACATTCAAGTAGACAACTGTCAAGGTTGATAGGAGCTGCTATTCCTGATAAACATCATCCCCGTAGAATACATCCTGCCACCAAAACCTTCCAGGCCCTTAGGATTGCTGTTAATAGGGAATTGGATAATATAAAAGATTTTTTAAAGTGTGCCCCTCAACTTCTTGAAAGAGGAGGGCGATTGGTTGTTATATCTTACCATTCATTAGAAGATAGAATTGTTAAGCATACATTCCGCCGTTGGGATAGCGGAAAAGTTTACCCTCGGAGACTTCCGGTGATCCCTGAAGGCAAACATTCGCTTATGAAGACAGTGGGGAAAAAAGGGATTAGACCTAATGCGAAAGAGATAAATAGTAATCCAAGGTCAAGGAGCGCTATTTTACGGATAGCAGAGAGGGCTTAAGTGAAGAAAACAAATAATCGGGCAATAAGGGTAGTATATTTTTTTGTAACGATATTTTTTCTATATTTAACAGCAGGGGTGTTTCATGTCTGGATAAATTCTGAAAGGACCCAGACAGGTTATGCACTAAGCCGGCTAAAAAAGGAAACTGTAAAAATTAAGGAGGACAACCGCAGGTTAAAACTGGAGATAGCCTTCCTGAAATCTCCCGAATATTTGGAGGGCTTGGCAGTGTCGGAATTTGGGCTGAGGCCTCCTTTGCCTAAGCAGGTTGTTTTTTTGCCATGAAAATTAAAAATAAAAAGTGGATAAGAATTAGAGTATACATTACTTCATTCTGTTTTTTTATTTTTTTCTGTGTCGTTTTCTTAAGGGCATATCAACTTCAAATAAGGGATGGCGATAAGCTGTCAGATTTAGCAAAGGCAGATTATACAAAAAAGATTTCATTTTTGAGCCAAAGAGGTACGATTTTTGACAGAAATGGAAATGCACTGGCAATTAGCATAGAGGTTCCTTCAATATATTCTTGCCCTAAGGAGATAATACAAAAGAAAAGCACGGCCGACCTTATTGCAGACGCGCTTAACATTAACAAAAAGAATGTGCTTAAAAAAATCCAAGGCAAGCGCTCCTTTGAGTGGATAAAGAGAAAGGTTACACCAGATGAGATTACCCTCATTAAAAGGCTTAATTTGCCAGGCATATATTTTGCCAGAGAAGGCAGACGCTATTATCCCTACCGCGAAACATGCGCCCATGTTGTAGGATTCGCAGGTCAGGATAATAAAGGGCTTGAGGGCATCGAATTGCAATACAACCGCTATTTGGAAGGGAAGGTAACAAGGTTTAAGAGCACACGTGATGCCCTTGGAAGGCAATTGGATTATTACAGCTCAGTAATGGAAAAGAAGTATCCATACAATCTTATACTGACGCTTGATAAAGACATTAGTTATAAGGCCCAACAGGCGTTAAGGAATGCAGTGAAAAAGTCAGGTTCAAGGAGTGGCATTTGTATAGTTACGAGGCCTCAGACAGGTGAGATTTTGGCTATGGCAGTTTTTCCGGAATATAATCCGAATATATCCCGGAGGTTTGAACCAGGCAAATGGCGAAACAGGGCGGTTACTGACTGCTTGAATTTCGGGAATCCCGAAAAAGAA
>CBFDCD010000025.1:0-13142 GCA_965603225.1 uncultured bacterium | reverse complement strand
CCTATTTATTGAGCTGATATAATATTTCACTGGCAGACCGATGCACCCCCCCCTCTGGCCCGGAAAACCAGAATTCCCACGCCAGGATAAAACCTTAGCGCCTTAAACGTGACTTTTTTGCATTGACAATTAGGTCTATTTAAGATATCGGCTTTATAGCAAAAGGAGTATGCCATGATAAAAAATCAAGACATTTCAAATGCAATGACAATTAAACTCGAGGATATCTTAGGCCAACTTCCTGAGATACCTGAATTTGAAAAAGGCATCAGAAGGGCTCCTAAGAGAAGCTTTACACTTGACAGGAAAGAGACGGAACTTGCCCTGAAAAACGCCCTTCGTTATATACCTGAAAAATGGCATGAGCAATTAGCGCCGGAGTTCTTAAACGAACTTTTAACCACAGGGAGGATATACGGATACCGCTTCAGGCCGACTGGTAAAATATCGGGGCGACCAGTAGAAACTTACAAAGGAAACTGCATAGAGGGCAAGGCCTTCCAGGTTATGATAGATAACAATCTGGATTTTGAAATCGCCCTCTATCCTTATGAGCTTGTTACGTATGGCGAAACCGGGCAGGTATGTCAAAATTGGATGCAGTACCTCATCATAAAGGCGTATCTTGAGGTCATGACCAGGGAGCAAACCCTTGTAGTTGAATCAGGTCACCCGGTAGGGCTTTTCAGGTCATCACAAGAGTCGCCTCGTATTATCCTTACAAATGCCCTTATGGTAGGAATATTTGACGATCAGGAAAACTGGAACCGTGCCATATCCCTGGGGGTTGCAAACTACGGTCAAATGACTGCCGGTGGCTGGATGTATATTGGGCCTCAGGGCATTGTTCATGGAACTTACGGCACTCTACTTAATGCAGGAAGGCTGGAACTTGGCATACCGGAAAAAGGCGATATAAGTGGGCACCTTTTTGTTTCTTCAGGCCTCGGTGGAATGAGCGGCGCCCAGGGCAAGGCCATTGAAATTGCACGAGGGGTGGGGATTATTGCTGAAGTGGATTATTCAAGGATACAAACACGATTTAATCAGGGATGGGTCAGCAAAATCATCGATAATCCGGCCGATGCATTTAGCTTGGCAAGGGAGTTCCAGGACAGGAAAGAATCTATCGCCATAGCATTTTATGGAAATATAGTGGATTTACTGGAATATGCTGTAGCCAATACTATAAAAATAGACCTCCTGTCCGATCAGACATCCTGTCACGAGGCATATGGCGGAGGGTATTGCCCTCAAGGGTTAACCTTTGAAAAAAGGACTGAGATGTTGAAAAATGACCCTGATACATTCAGGGTATACGTGGATAAATCGCTTCAGCATCATTTTGAATTGATTAAAACCCTTACTGACAAAGGGGTGTATTTTTTTGATTATGGAAACTCCTTCATGCAGGCAGTTTACGATGCCGGGGTTAAGGAAATTTGTAAAAACGGTAAAGATAACCTTGATGGATTTATATTTCCCTCGTATGTGGAGGATATTATGGGCCCATTGATGTTTGACTATGGATATGGTCCTTTTAGGTGGGTATGCCTTTCCGGGAAACACGAGGATTTGTTAAAGACCGATCATGCGGCCATGGACTGTATTGACCCGGAGAGAAGATTTCAAGACAGGGACAATTATGTATGGATTAGAGATGCAGATAAAAACAAGCTCGTAGTGGGAACACAGGCCAGAATCCTCTACCAGGATGCTTCGGGAAGAGTGAACATTGCATTGAAATTTAATGAGATGGTCAGGAATAAAGAGATAGGTCCTATAATGCTGGGTCGGGATCACCATGATACAGGGGGGACAGATTCGCCCTTTAGAGAAACAGCAAATATTAAGGATGGAAGCAATATCATGGCGGATATGGCCACCCAGTGCTTTGCCGGAAATGCGGCCAGGGGAATGAGCATGGTTTCATTACATAACGGCGGTGGTGTTGGAATTGGCAAGGCCATAAACGGGGGCTTTGGACTCGTGCTCGATGGCAGTGAGAGGGTAGATACTATAATAAAAAATGCGATTCCCTGGGATGTAATGGGTGGGGTTGCACGCCGGGCCTGGGCAAGAAATGAAAACTCTATTAAAACCGGTATAGAATACAATATAAAAGGTGCGGGCAGATACCACATCACCCTTCCTTACATACCAGATGAAGGCCTCGTAAAGAATCTTGTAGATCAAAGTTATAAACATACCAAGCAATGAGCATCGGTATAATAGAAGCTTTTGTCCTTAATTTTAGAAAAATTTTATTACCATCATGAAAAAAATCATTGAATGTGTGCCCAATTTTAGCGAGGGCCGAGACCCTGGCAGGATTGATAAAATCGTGGAGCCTTTTCGTGGCAAGGCAGACGTTAAATTACTGGATTACCAGCATGACGAAAACCATAACCGCATGGTTGTGACTGTTATAGGAGAGCCCGATGCATTAAAAGATGCAATTATAAGCGCCATGGGGGCAGCAATTGATGTCATTGACCTGAGGAAACATGAGGGGCAACATCCGCGGATGGGGGCAGTTGATGTAGTGCCGTTTATTCCAATTAAAAATGTTACCATGGATGAGGCTATTAAGCTTTCTAAAGAGGTGGCGGAAAATATTTCGAAAAAATATAACGTGCCTGTATTTCTATATGAAAAATCTGCTATTAGACCGGAAAGACAAAACCTGGCAGATATTAGAAAAGGTCAGTTCGAGGGTATGGATGAAAAGCTGAGGCTTCCTGAGTGGAAACCTGACTTTGGTCCATCAAAGGTTCACCCTACGGCCGGCGCTACTGCCATAGGGGCACGAATGCCCCTGATTGCCTTTAATGTTAATCTTGATACCAATAATCTTGAAGTTGCAGATAGTATTGCTAAAAAAGTCCGACATATTGGAGGCGGACTTCGATACTGCAAGGCAATCGGTGTAAATCTCAAAGACCAGGGCATTGTGCAAGTCTCAATGAATATGACGGATTTTACACAAACGTCCCTTTACAGGGCTTTTGAGCTTATCAGAATTGAGGCCCGCCGATTCGGTGCAAGTATTGTGGGCAGCGAGATTATTGGCCTGGTTCCTTTGGAGGCCTTGGTTGACACCGCTACATACTATCTTGGCATGGAAAATTTTTCCATGAAACAGGTTTTGGAATACAGGATTATGGAGTAACTTTCTTATTGGTTTATGCAGGACATGAAGGGAAATATTATCATAAAAAATGCCGCTCAGGTAGTTACCTGCAGCGGCTTTACGGCAAAATACGGCCGTGAGATGTCTGATTTAAATGTAATTGATCAGGGAATGGTTGTTATTGAAAACGGCATTATTACATCTGTAGGAAAAAACAATGAAATCCCTTCAAACCACAGGCTCGATGAATTCCATGTAATCGATGCCTCGGGCAAGGCCGTGCTGCCGGGGTTTGTAGATTCACATACCCATTTTGTATTTGGTGGTTACAGGGCAGAGGAATTCTCCTGGAGACTTCGCGGTGACAGTTACATGGAAATCATGAACCGTGGAGGTGGAATTTTTAGTACGGTTGAGGCTACAAGGAAGGCATCAAAGGAAGAGTTAATAAACACAGGGCTCAAGCGCCTTGATTCAATGTTGTCCTTTGGTGTGACCACCGTGGAAGGTAAAAGCGGGTATGGACTCGATCTTTATAATGAAATCAAGCAGCTTGAATCCATGGTAGAGGTAAACAGGCTCCACCCTGTTGATGTAGTCCGCACATTTCTTGGGGCCCATGCAGTGCCTGAAAAATTCAAGGACAGACCAGATAATTTTATACAATACCTTATTGAAAATGTGTTACCTGTTGTTGCGGATCAAGGTCTTGCTGAATTCTGCGACGTCTTTTGCGAAAAAAATGTTTTTTCAGTCAACCAGTCCAGGAATCTTTTGACCGAGGCAAAAAAACTGGGATTAAAGCCCACAATTCATGCAGATGAGATTGTTCAACTTGGAGGGGCAGAACTTGCTGCAGAGATAGGGGCTGTTTCGGCTGATCACCTTCTCCGGGCCTCTGATAAGGGTATCCAAGCCATGGCAAAATCCGGCACAGTCGCAACACTCCTGCCTGGAACTGCCTTCAGCCTAAGGGAACCTTACGCAAGGGGGAGATATATGATTGACCATAATTGTGCCGTAGCACTGGCAACGGATTTAAATCCAGGGAGCTGTTTTTCCGAGTCTATCCCTTTGATCTTTGCATTATCCACCCTTTATATGGGACTGACTGTTGAGGAAACTGTTACGGCCCTTACCATTAATGGGGCTGCCGCCATTGACAGGGCCAAAAAAATCGGAAGCATAGACGTGGGTAAAAAAGGCGATTTAGTAATACTTGAATGCCCATCCTACAACTATATACCATATCATATCGGTGTCAGCACAGTTGAAAAGGTAATTAAAGATGGAAACCTTGTGTTTGATAAAACGTAACCGTTCCTGGGTTTCCCGATAAAAATAATAAGGAGAAAGATCATTGCTATCTGAATTAAAAATCACGGAATTTTTAGCCAGAACGGCTTCCAGTGACCCTGTCCCTGGTGGTGGAAGCGTATCTGCTCTTGGAGCCGCCATTTCTGCAGCCTTGTCTGAAATGGTAGCCGCTCTTACCATTGGGAGAAAGGGGTTTGAATCCTGTGAAAAAGAAATGATGGAAATTATTCAAAGGGCCCGAAGCTTAAGAGAGAAATTAACTAAGGACATAGATCGGGACTCTGATGCCTATAGTCAGGTTATTGCGGCATTCAGACTTCCAAATGATACGGAAGAAAATAAAAACAGGCGCAAACAAGCGGTGCAGGATGGATTTAAGCAGGCTGCATTGATCCCTCTGGGCGTTGCAAAAGATGCCTCCGAGCTTTTGGATTTGGCTGAAAAGGTTGTAGACAGGGGAAATAAAAATGCCGTTACAGACGCCGCTGTGGCTGCTATGATGGCCAGGACAGCCATTCTTGGTGCCCTCCTCAACGTGAAAATCAATCTAAATTCCATAAAAGACAAAACCTTCGTAGAAGATGTTAAAAATCAGGTACATGAGATTGAATCCACGGTAGCACAGAAGGAAAAAAATATTCTTTCTAAAATTGATTTATAGGCAGTCTATGTAACACCATGCAATTATTCTTAGAACAAATTTTAAACGGAATCGCCATGGGGTCCATATATGCCCTTGTGACCCTTGGGCTTGCCCTTGTGTATGGAATCCTCAGAATTCTCCATGTGGCACATGCCGCTGTATATACGGTTGGCGCCTACATAGGCCTCCTTGTATTCAAACTCACCGGCAGCCTCATTTTAACATTCCTTGGGGGAATGCTTGCGTGCTCTATACTTGGTGTACTCATAGAACGATTTGTTTATTTCCCCCTGCTTAAATACCCTCCCTACGTTCCATTGATCGGCAGTATTGCGGTTATGCTTTCTATCGAGGAACTATGCCGCCTGATCGCAGGCCCTTACATCCTGACATTTCCTGCAACACTGCCCTTCCCTGAAATTCACCTGGGCAGAATTACTGTTTCTTCCACCTTAATGGCAGTATACTGTATTACTGCAGCGGTGTTGGTTTTTCTCTGGTATATCAGTACACATACTGAAATGGGGCTTGCCATGCGGGCTACCTCTCAGGATATACCTATCGCTGATGCCATGGGAATCAACAGTCACCTTGTTATAAGCAGTACCTTTATTATCGGGTCATCTATTGCATCTATTGCAGGTATCCTCGTTGGCATTTATTACAATCAGGTTTATCCAACAATGGGCGCAGTTCCTGCATACAAGACACTGGCGCTTATTGTAGTTGGCGGGATGGGATCAGTCCCCGGCGCTGTAATCGCTTCACTTCTTCTCGGTGTGGCTGAAACTATTTTGATAGGATATGCCAATATCCCCTTACCAAGGGATGCCCTGGCCTTTATCGCCATGATTGGTGTTCTTATGTGGCGTTCCGAGGGCTTAATGGGTTCAAGGTAGGGAGGACTTTTATGAATGCGTATGTAATTACAATTGCAACGATTATAGTTATAAATGCAATAACAGTCGTCGGGTTAAATGTTATTGTCGGGTATGCCGGCCAAATCTCCCTTGGCCATGCGGCCTTTGTGGGAATAGGTGCCTACAGCGCTGCCCTATTGTCTACTAAGGCCGGTCTTTCTTTCTGGGCTGCATTACCGGCAGTTATCGCGATAAGCGGATTTATAGGTCTTTTATTAGGACTACCGAGTTTGCGTGTAAAAGATGATTTCCTGGCCATCACCACCATTGGTATCAACTTCATAGTAGAGGCCATATTTCTTTATATACCTTTTTTTGGAGGCGCCCTGGGTATTGGAGGTATTCCGAGAATAATGCTGTTTGGCATAAAAATCAAAGGCCTTGCCTTCTTCTTGCTCTGCCTTATATTTTTGTCCCTGGTTTTATTTATCTGCCGGTGGTTCACAAGAAGCTGGGCAGGCCTTGCAAGCTTTGCCGTTCGGGAAGAGGAATCCGCCTCATCAAGTATGGGTATTTCGCCAATGCGATTCAAATTGCTTGCCTTTGTGATAGGCACGGCAATAGCAGGCCTTGGTGGGGCCCTTTACGCCCATTACATGAGGTTTATCAGCGCCTCGGATTTTTCTTTTCCAGTCTCAATATCCCTTTTAAGCATGCTTGTCCTTGGGGGAATGGGTAACCTATGGGCACCACTCATAGGGGCACTGATAATCGGGAGCCTCCCTGAGATTTTTCGGCCCCTTGTCAATTACCGTATTCTGTTCTATACTGTTTTATTGCTTTTAATGATCCGCTTTCAGCCGGGAGGCCTCCTTGGTGAGGAAAGCCTTGCACGCCGTGTCCTGTCCTCAGTGATGCCAGGGGTTAAAAAATGAACAATACATTACTGCAGGTAAAGGGGCTATCCAAGCACTTTGACGGGCTAAAGGCAGTGGACAATGTTGATTTCGAGCTTTTTTCCGAAGAAATCCTTGGAATTTTAGGGCCCAATGGCGCAGGGAAAACCGTATGTTTTAATCTAATATGCGGCGTTTATAAACCAACCAATGGGGAAGTTAGCCTTGACGGTCAAAAAATTGATGGTCTTTTACCCCATGAGATAGCAAGCCTCGGGGTAGGCCGCACTTTCCAGATTGTAAAACCCTTTTCCTCCCTCACAGTTCTGGAAAATGTCCTGGTAGCCAGGGGAATCACACGGTATAATAGTTTTTTAAAAATGTGGTCCACATGGAAATCATCGGCAGAAAAAAGGGTCGCCCTTCAGATACTGGAGCATGTGGGACTGGCCGACTTAGCAAACCGTAAGGCAGGCCTCCTTCCCCTGGGAAATTTACGGAGACTTGAAATAGCAAGGGCCCTTGTTGTAGGTAGCAGACTTATCCTGCTCGACGAATCATTCTCCGGGCTTCGGCCGGAAGAGATCTCTAAACTGGAAAATCTTATACAAGAGATCCGCGGGGACGGCATTACCGTTCTATTGATTGAACATAATATGCGCGTTACAATGGGAATCTGTGACAGGATTGTTGTGCTCGACCACGGACGGAAAATTGCCGAAGGTAAACCAGAGGCTATTCAAAAAGATGACAATGTAATTGAGGCATATCTCGGGAGAAGGAGGGGTGCTGATGTTGCTTGAGGCCCATGATCTGAGTGTTTTTTATGGAGACATAAGGGCTGTAAATGAGGTTAGCTTCTCGATAGACAAGGGAGAGCTTATATCCATTATAGGCGCTAATGGGGCAGGCAAGACATCAATCCTTGGAAGCATTATGGGAATAATACCCATTAAGAGCGGTAATATTTATTATAAAGACAGGAATATTAGCTCCCTTGACGCATATCAGAGGGCAAGGTCCGGCATACGACTGGTTCCTGAAAGAGCCCGCGTGTTTCCCAGGCTGACCGTGTATGAAAATTTAATGACAGGTATTCATGGCCTGCGGAAAAAAATCGACTGGCGCAAAAACATCGCCTGGCTTTATGAATTATTTCCAATCTTGAGCCAGAGACAGGATCAGGGGGCAAGCACCCTTTCCGGGGGAGAACAGCAACAGCTTGCCATTGCCAGGGCATTAATATCCGGCCCGGAACTGCTCCTTGTAGATGAGGTTTCCATGGGATTGATGCCAAAGCTTGTTGACAGGGTCTTTGATCTTCTGCAACAACTCAACAAGGAAAATGGACTGACCATATTATTGGTTGAGCAAAATGCCATGGCATCACTTGAAATATCAAAAAGGGCCTATGTCCTTGAAACCGGTACCTGTGCTTATGAGGGCTACTCACAGGATCTTATTGAAGATCCTCATGTAAAGGATGTTTACCTGGGGCAATAATGTCTTAGAGTAGTCTGTTAAAAAAACCTATAACAATCATAAAGGAGGATGTACATGAAACACTTAAAATCACTAATTTTTGTTGCATTAATCACTATGTTTTCCCTTGGCACCGCCATGGCAGATGACACAGTCAAAATCGGCCTTATGGCGCCTTTGACGGGCTTTGCCGCAGCAGACGGTTTAAGCGTATTGAATTCAGTTAAGCTTGCTGTGGAACGGGTCAACAAGGAAGGCGGCGTGCTTGGAAAAAAGGTTAAACTGATTGCCTATGATGACCGGGCAGATGCAAAGGAGGCCGTAGGGCTGTCTCGAAAGCTTATCCAGCAGGACAGGGTAGCAGGAGTTGTTGCCGGGTCCTACAGTACCCCTACGAGGGCAGCAGCGCCTATTTTTCAGGATGATGAAATTCCCCTGGTTTCCGCCTATGCCGTTCACCCTGATATTACAAAGGCAGGCAACTACTGTTTTAGAAACGGGTTTCTGGGTACTGTTGAAGGTAAATCAGCCGCCTTTGTATCCGTAACAATGCTTAAGGCAAAGAAGATAGCCCTTCTTACCAGTGACAATGATTTCGGCCGCACATTAGCCAAGGGGTTTAGGGAGTACATTAAAACCAGTGCCGGTGATGCAGAAATCGTTTATGCACAAACCTACCCCTTCAAAGAAAAAGATTTTAAGCCATATCTTTCCAAAATAAAAGAGATTGGGCCGGACATGATATTTGCGAGCGGTTATTATTTTCAGACTGGACCAATTGTCAACCAGGCACGGGAAATGGGCCTCACAATGAATATCTTAGGTGAGGAAGGTGCTGATTCTCCCAAATTCCTTGAAATCGCCGGTAAGGCTGCAGAGGGTTTTGTGATTGTAACTAACCTTAACAGGGATGATCCCAGGCCGGAGGTCCAGGCCTTCTTGAAGGAATTTGAAAAAAGATACGGGATTCAACCTGATATGGTTGGCGCATCAGCCTATGATGCCTTCATGATTATTATTGACGGAATCAAGCGTTCAGGCAGCTTAAAGGGTCCTGCCATACGTAAAGCCATTGCCGATACTAAGGATTTTAACGGTCTGACTGGTGTTCTTAAGGGATTCACGGATATTGGTGAGGTAGTCAAGGAAGTCCAGGTTCAAATCGTACGAAACGGCAAATTCCGTAACTTTGGCGTAGTATCGGATATAAAACTCATAACACCATAACAATAAACATCTACCATACATAAATCAAAAGAAGACGCCTTTCCTTTAAGGGAAGGCGTCTTCTTTATCAATTCAGCGAATAACAGCTAAAACTCATCCAACAGCTTAATTACTTCTTTGGCCTCAACACTTTTCTCGTGCGTATTATCTAAATTATATGCATCCCTTCTTCATGGAGGTTTCTGAAATCGATAGAGGGTCAAAATCCTTTGACTTACATTGAGTATCGAGATCGCTCCTTCCATTACCCCTTCATCATCAGGGAGGGCAAAAAAGTGACAATCTGTGGGAACGCTATCAGTATGCCCAGTGTTAAAAAATCCATAATTAGAAAAGGAATAATTCCCTTGAAGATTGTCTGGGAAGGTATATCAGGAGCCACACTGTTGACCACATACACATTGAGGCCAACCGGTGGGGTTATCAAACAAATTTCACCCATCTTGACGACGATAACGCCAAACCAAATAGGATCATATCCCAGTGCGATCACCGGCGGAAAAACAATGGGCAACGCCAAAAGCATCATTCCAATAAGATCCAGGAACATACCTAAAAACACAAACAGTCCAAGTATTCCTCCCAGTATGACGATCCGGGGAACCGGCAACGCCACTACCGCATCGCTGATGGATGAAGGCAGGCCGGTGAGTGCCAAAAACCGGACGAAGGTCAGGATGCCCACAATAATCGCAAAAATCATTACGGTTGCCCGTCCGGTATCAAGAAGTGCCAGCTTGAATTTTTTTAAATCCAGTCGTTTCGCGAGGAGTCCCATGAAGAACACAGCTGCGGCACCAGCTCCACCTGCCTCGGTAGGTGTAAAAACACCCGTGTAAATCCCGCCCAGCATCACCGTCAGGATAGCCAGCATTCCCCATGTATTCTTCAAGGAAATGATCCTGTTTTTCCATGTGGCCTTTTCAAGCGGAAGTGCAAGAGAAGGTTTTAATTTAACCCGAATTTGAATCATAAAAGCATAGATGATCGCTGACAGTACCCCCGGTAACAATCCGGCCATAAGAAGAAATCCCACTGACTGTTCGGTGATAATACCGTAAATAACCAGCGGGACGCTGGGCGGTATGAGGGTTGCAAGAGTCCCGCCTGCTGCTACCGCACCTGCGGCAAATCCCGGGTGGTAGCCGTACTTCCTCATTTCCGGGATCGCCATTTTACCCATCACCGCAGCGGATGCGACACTGCTCCCGGTACAGGCCGCAAAACCGGCGCACCCGTAAGTGGTAGCAATGGCCATTCCTCCGGGAAGATGACCAAACCACTGTCTGGCCGTATAAAAAATGTCTTTGGTCAGCCCGGAATAGAAACCGAGATATCCCATGATAATAAAGAGGGGTATAACACTCAGGGAATAATGAGCGGCAATGCCATGGGGTAAATAGCCCGCCAAATTAAAGGCCACATTCCATCCTTTTAAGGCGGCGATACCTCCAAAAGCCACAAGAGGGGCCACAAAAGCGATGCGCATCCCCAAAATAATCAAAATTACCATGACAATCAATGCCATGTACCCGATAGTTAAAGGTTCCATGCCTACTCCAAATCCCTGATTTCAACGCCTGTATAGGCCTGTCCGATGTTCTTTATGATCTGTAAAAAAAACCGGGTACAAAGAAAAAACGCCCCTAATGGCACGCACAGTTTTGAAGGCCATGTCGGGGTATAGAGATATTCAGTCACATCGCCCATCTGGTAAGCGTCTATCGTCCCCTTAAATGAAGAGATGCAAATTATGCCGTAGCCTATCAGCCCCAGCAAACCTGATAACGCCTCGGCCAAATGATACGTCCGCCCGGTGAATCTATTGATGATCATATCCATTCGGATATGGGCACCGACTCTTTGAGTATAACCGATACCCAAAAAAACAACGGCGGCCATCATCAATTCGACGTCTTCCACGTATCCTGGTATCGGATTATTGAACACGTACCGGCCGATAATTTCGGCTGCGGTTAAGATCATCAGAAGCATGATAAAAACCACACCAATTATGTTTAACACGGTTTCAATCCTGGCACTGAGCCGGTCAAAAAAGTGAAATACTTTGATCCCATCCATAACCGGGATTTGATCCGCTGGTTTATTATGACTGATTTCCATAAATATTTTGCCTCTGATTTATGCTGCATAAAATCTTGGCCGCATCCAGAGAATTTCCCTAAAAAGGTTACCTTAAAAATTTCGAAAATTATGCCCCTCCCCGTATGCACAATTACGCTACGGGGAGAGTCGATCTAAAATCCACAGATCTCTTTCCGCTTGGAAATAAAATAATCGTACACTTCCTGTCCCGGGAGACCGCGCTTCTTCATTAATTTAATCCATTGCATATGAACTCCTTTGGCCTTGCTCAACAGTTTGGCCCGCTCTTCATCAGGAAGTTTAACGAATTCAAGCTTTTTCTTATAGATGGGGATCCACTTTTTTTCTCCTTTCTTGTATTCTTCTCCCCACACTTTCGGCGCTTTCTTGTACCACTCCATATGAAGTTTTTTAAATGCATCTGGTAGTGCTTCCCAGGCGTCTTTATTAGCAAGAAAGGCGCAACTATTGCTGCCCGGCGAAAAATTGGTGGTGACATATTTCGAAACTTCATGGATCTTGAAAGCACCAAATGAAAAAGGCCACGGCAGGGTCCCCATGTCAACCGTTCCCTTGTCCATAGCCTCGTATAGATCCGCCACCGGCAGCATGACCGGAACCGCCCCGAATTGCGTTAACACTCTTGCCATTTCTCCCGGTATTCTGATCCTGATCCCATCAAAATCTTCCACCTTAACGATCCGTTTGTTGCCCATGAGACCATACTGTGTGATCGCTGCCGGGAAAAGCGGAACCGCGTTCCACCTCTGCAATTCCTTTAAGATGGCCGGATGCTCCCAGAGGGCTGCCATCATCCGGCTAATTTGTTCCGGTTCCTGGGGAAGAATAAACGGTAACTCGAATACACGGTTAAGTGGGGTCTTACCGGGTGCGTAGGAGCCACAGAACTGACACCCCTCATACAGTCCGGCTTTAATGCCATCTATATTTTCTTTGGATGGCGACAAGACTGAGCCATAATGTAATTTGATTATCCAGCGACCATTGGTGCCATTTTTCATATCTTCGACCCATCTGTGCAACGGACGGGTCCAGTCCCGTTCCCCTCCCCAAAGAGAAATGTTCCAGGTGATTGTATCCGAAGCCGATGATGTTACAGGATTAGAAATAAACAATAGCCCCAGGCAAAACACCGTCAATAAAAATACTAATACACCTCTTTTTTGCTGCTTCAACTTAGCCATAATTACCCTCCTTTTTTTGTTGTCATAACTATATACTATTTTCCCGTCTAAAAAAATCACTGTGAATCAATGATTTTCAAAGTCTTTTAATCACCCTTGCCGGGTTGGCAGTGTTTAGAAACATTATTATTTTTATAGTTCTAACTTCCTCATCACAATGCATCAGTTTTTTTACCTCAGCTGCACATTTCCCTCGTCCTTAGGCACTTACCAGCAGCTTATATTCTCTTGATATATTGAATGCCGCCCCAGTTAAATACGCTTCGCTGTCCT
>CBFDCD010000024.1:0-13166 GCA_965603225.1 uncultured bacterium | reverse complement strand
ATTGATAAAGATAGGTGTCAATAAATATACTGAGGGTGAACAACAAGATGTAGAGCTTCATGAATATAGTGATGAATCGGCAAAAGAGCAGATCAAAAGCCTTAAAGAATTAAGAAGGACAAGAAACAACAAGGATGTTACCCGAACGCTGAAGGCATTAGAAAAAGCAGCTAAGGATAAAGTAAATGTTTTGCCTTACCTCGTAGATTGTTGTAAGGCCTATGCTACGGTTGGGGAAATGACCGGTGTCTTTAGAGATATCTTTGGAGAATTTTTAGAGCCGAATATATTTTAAAAACCGGCTATTTTTTTAAAACATTACTTTATTACTCGAAAATTTACAGGGAAACATTATAAAAAAGGTCTTACTATGAATATCGGTGATTGGATAAGGAAATGGAGCTGGCTCTCGCCACAGAAGGTAGCTATCATTGATGATGGCCATGAAATAAGTTATAAGGAACTTAATCAAAAATCCAACCAGGTAGCCAACTTTCTCTTGCAAAAGGGAATAAGTAAGGGAGATAGGGTCGGAGTCCTTTTATATAATTGCCATGAATATATAGAAATCTATTTTGCCTTGGCTAAGATAGGGGCCATATTAGTACCTCTGAACTGGCGAATGGCCCCTCCTGAAATCTCTTACATCTTAGATGATTGTGAGGCAAGCTATCTCTTTTTTGGTGAAGATTTCTTAGACACTGCCACTCACATAAGGGATAATGTTGAGAAGGTTAAAAACTATATCTCTATTGGTGAAGGGAATATTTACTGGGCAGAAGACTACCACAAAACAGAGGCCTGTGTATCGAATGAGCCCGCTGGCTTTCAGGAGCCTGATTTAGAAGATCCCCACATTATTTTGTATACCTCCGGCACAACCGGTTTTCCCAAAGGAGCTGTCCTTTCTAACAGAAAGACCTTTTTTAATGCCCTCAATGCTAATATATTTTACAGATTAACCCCCCCTGACATCTTCTTGGTTTCCCGCCCCCTTTTTCATTCAGGTGGACTGCTGGTTGACTCTACGCCTGCCCTTTATAAAGGAGCTACGGTAATATACAAAAAACACTTTAGTCCCCAAGAATACTTAGATACCATTGAAAAATACAATGTTACGATTATTGAAACTTCGGCTACTTTTTTGAATTTCATGCTCAAGAAATGTAATGTAAGTCAATATAATTTGAGATCACTGAAGTCCTGTTATACTGGTGGTGAGAGAATTTCAGCCAATATGCTAAAGAAATATCACCATATGGGCATTCCTTTAAGTCAGATATTTGGGATGACGGAAACATCTATAGTTACCTGGTTGTCAACCGATGATGCAGTTACGAAGATTGGCTCTGTAGGGAAACCCGTGCTTCACGGAGAGGTAAAGGTTATGAATCGTGACATGCAACAAGTAAGTCCTGGAGAGATTGGTGAAATTATGGTCAAAGGACCTATCCTAATGTCAGGTTATTGGAATAAACCTAAAATTTCCAGAGAGATAATGAGGGATGGCTGGTTTCAATCAGGTGACCTCGCAACAATCGACGATGAAGGCTTCATATATATTATCGATCGTGAAAAAGATATGTTTATTAGTGGAGGGGAGAATGTCTACCCAGCTGAGATTGAAAAGCTTCTCTTAACGAACCCAAAAATATTTGATGTTGCTGTATATGGAGTCCCCGACAAGAAATGGGGTGAAGTGGGCAAAACCTCGATAATTTTGCAAGACAACTCAGGGATGAGTGCCCCAGAGGTTATGGAATTTTTACATGGCAAAATAGGTAAGTTCAAAATCCCTAAATATGTTGAATTTGTTGATAGATTCCCCAGGACTGCAAGCGGCAAAATACAAAAATATCTGTTGGCTCAAAGTTCCAAGAAAGAAATAGAGTCAATAAAAACATAAAATTTTTGAACATCGGAAGAGAAAAATCTCCACATGGCTTTGAGATATACAATATACTATCTCTTTTAGGGAGCTATATATAAAAACACCTTCCGATGATACTGAGGCAATCTTTCTTTATTGCCTTGTCTGCTTAAAAAAGCCTAAACCAAAGGGAGAAAACAAGGCAAAGAGAAGCCAAACAAATGCCCATTACAAGAAGGGAGGTGGTTCCCTATGAATGTATTATAAAATGTAGAGAAATATGTGTTACTGTATAAAAAAAATAAAAAGAGGAGGAAAGAAGCTATGTGGAAATTGATTAAATATAAGTCTTTGGTGGTTATGTTCATAATACTACCTATTTGTGTGTTGTGGGCTACGCCTTCAGCGGCCAAGAAGCCCATTAAACTTCGGTATTTTACCGGCATGACCGCTACACATTATTATTGTTCAAAAATGATTCCATATTTTATTAAAGAGGTTGAAGAAAAAACTAAGGGCAGGGTTAAATTCGAGTTCTACCCGGGTGGAGAACTTTATGGATATATGGGAGGCATGGATGCCGCTGTCGCTGGGACTGTTGATGTGGGACTCACCTCTATTGGCCATTGGGGTGGATATAACAAAGTGTTTTGGTTCCCATCTTTTTTCATTTTGATTGCTGATAATGACCATTGGCTCAGGGCTAGAGATACCATACATCCGACCCTGTCGTCCATGTATGAGAAACAGAACGTTAAAGTTCTGCACTATGCCGCATATAGCGCAGGCGTCCTTGGCACTCGCACCCCTATTAAAAGTTTAGAGGATATAAAAGGTATGAAAATCAGAGCACCTGTTCCAGGAGCCCTTGCCTGTATTAAGGCTTGGGGTGGAATACCAACAAGGATAGCGGCAGCTGAAACGTATGATGCTCTTTCTAAAGGGGCAATAGATGGTAATGTTACAGGATGGGGTAGCATTTACGCAAGAAAGTTCTACGAAGTTCAGGATTTTTACATTGGACCTATATGGCAGACTGAATGGGTAATTTTCATGAATTTAAAAAAATGGAATAGCTTGCCTAAGGATATCCAAGAGATAATCACGGAAGTTTCCAGAAAGACAGAGGCGCTTTCTTTCCAACTGACAAAAAATTCTGATAAAAACAATGAAGCAAAAATTAGAAAATTGGGAAAAACCGTTAGAATATTAACAGCTGAAGAAAAAAAGCTGTGGGGAGAGCCACTGAAATCAGTTTATGATAACTGGATAAAAGAATGCACCAAAGCAGGATACGGAACCGAAGCAAAGAAAATCATGAAAGGACTCATAAATACTCGTTAGTCCAATATGGTGGAGGGGTTGGTTTCATATAAACTAACCCCCAATTGCCCCTATCAATATTACCATCTACCCTCTTATGGAAATACTAAAAAATGGCTGAGCACACTAAGGAAATTATAAAAGCATTTAGAATTATAGACAGAGTCATAGATAAAATTTTGTCAGGCATGGGAGTAATCGCAATTTTTATGATGTTACTTTTGGCAGCCTTTGTCACAGCTCAAGTATTCTCTAGATACATACTTGGCATTCATATACTGGGATTATTTGATCTGTCTGTCTATTGCCTTATTGCTTTCACATTTCTTATTCCTGCTTATACACTTCGCGAAAAAGAGCACGTATCTGTGGATATATTTACTTACAAAATGCCAAAAAGGATAAAAGGTGGTTTAGATGTTGGTATTTATTTTGTATCCCTCATTTTTCCTATATTATTGGGCTGGTATGCTGGGCGATGGGCATATGCATCCTTTTCGCATGGAGTCATGACGATTGCTGGATTACCAGTGCAAAAAGGAATTCTTATAGCAACAATACCAGTAGGCTGTTTTCTTCTCTTTTTGCAAAACATTAGAGAGTTTGCTCATAAAATCAGTTCCAATTTAGGAAAGAATACCTTTTTATATCTATCTGTGTTTATAATAGTTATCGGTATACTCTTGGTGCTTCTTAAGTATATTTCTCCTGTTGTGGGAATAGCAATCGTTACACTTTTCTTTCTGTTGTCTGGAATGCCCGTATTCATTGCTTTAGGACTTAGTGGATCGGTTGGCTTATATTTTTTAATAGACCCAGCCACCATGCCACAGATTGCAACCATGGCCTATAAAGCAGTAGACAAATTCTCTTTGACCTGCCTACCGCTTTTTCTTTTAGCAGGGATAATATTAGAAAGAGGCAAGGTGATTGATAAAATTTTCTCATTTTTTGAATTAGTTGCAGGGCATTTTGCCTCAGCCCCACTGGCAATAACTATACTGATAGGTGGTTTTTTTTGTGCAGTTTCTGGCTCAAGCGTGGGAACAACGGGTGCTATGGCTGCGGTTATTCTGCCGATGTTAGTTAAGCGCGGATATAGCAAATCTCTATCCAGTGGTGCTGTTGCTGGTTCTACAATTGGCCTTATAATTCCGCCTTCTATGGCATACATCCTGTATGGCGTCATTACAGGCGAATCAATAGCCCAACTATTTATGGCCGGGATTGGACCTGGTGTACTGTTATTCGGCTTATATATATTATATGTTGTGATCCGTGGTGCGGTTAATAAACAATCGCTTTTTGAAAAGGGGGTAGTGAAAGACCAAGTATCTTTACAGAAGATATCTTGGAAGGATAAAATCTTAGCCTTGAAAATGGCATCTTGGGGACTATTTACACCGATTTTTGTGCTAGGGGGAATCTATATTGGCGTATTTACCCCCACTGAGGCAGCAGGGGTTATGGTATTGTATGCAGTTGTTGTGTGTGTTTTCATCATGAGGACCCTCACATGGCGAGATGTGATAAAAAGTGCTTTGGATGGTGCCAAGATTAGCTCGATGGTTCTCTGTATAATAAGTAGTGCTATGATTCTCGGCGCTGTGGTATCCCAGCTCCGAATTGCCGCTAATTTAGCCGCATTTGTAAAAGCAGAGGCGCTCTCAGAATCTGCTATCCTGGCATTTATTTTCTTGACGCTATTTATTCTTGGAATGTTTTTAGATGGTGCATCAATTTTGTTGATTACCTTGCCTATTTTTTATCCCCTTGCTCTAGCAGTTGGAATTAGCTCTGTTTGGTTTGGTGTATTTTATACCCTTACAATAGAAATAGGATTGCTTACACCTCCAGTAGGTTTAAACCTCTTTGTCATAAAAGGAGCATCGGGTCTTCATTTAGCCACTGTTATTAGAGGCGTATTACCATTCTTAGGGATAATGATATTATCCCTTATGTTAATGTACATTTACCCTCAAATCGTTCTTTGGCTTCCAGGAACTATGATAAAATAAGCATAATTCTAAATATCCCTTAATCCAGGCATTAGAATATGTTGGAGATTTCAGACGTGGCAATACTTATTTTGAGAACTTTGAAAGTAGAAAATTGATATAACACAAGTGTGCAAAAAAATGTCCTATAAGCCTCAAGAAAGAATAAACCTCAAAAAGGTTACTAAGGCAACCATTACTACAATCATTGACAATTATATTCATGTAGATTTGCCTTCTAGTGATAGGGTAGAAAGAGCCCCTCTTATGAAAAATAATGTTCGGATGACCCCTCTTTTAGCCGAGCATGGCTTTAGTGTCTTGGTGGAGGCCTTTGGGAATTCAAAACTCCATACCATCCTTATGGACTTCGGCGTCTCCAAAATAGGGGTTCCCCACAATCTAAATGCCCTTGAAGTAGATTTAGACACAATAGAGACTTTTGTCGTTTCACACGGACATCATGATCACGTTGGAGCTATTCTCGAAGTATTAAGCTCATTATCAAAAAAGCCCCACACTGTTTTTGTCCATCCTGATGCATTTATAAGTACTCGTTTTCGCAAATTACCCAACGGAAATCAAGTTGCCATTCCCGGTCTCAAAAAAGGCCTTATCGAGGAAACCGGAAATAAAACTATAAATGGAAAATCACCTGCTTTACTGTCTTGTGATTTTGTCCTCGCCTTGGGAGAAATTCCACGAATTACTGATTTCGAAAAAGGGATGCCTTCAGCTTATTATGAAAAAGACGGTAAAATTCATAAAGACCTCATAAGGGATGATACAGGCATTGTTTTAGATATTAAAGGAAAGGGTCTCGTAGTTATCTCCGGTTGCGGCCATTCGGGAATCATAAATACAGTCCGATATGCCCAGAAGATTACCGGTACTGAAAAAATATACTGTGTCATGGGTGGCTTTCATTTGATTGGTCCTGCTGGAAACCCTCTTATAATAAGGACGATCGAAGAAATGAAAAAACTCGACCCCGAAGTAATTGTTCCATGTCATTGCACAGGGCATGAGGCCATACATGAATTTGAAAAAACCTTTCAAGCAGCGTCTGTCTTGAATGCTTCTGGAACGAGGATAAACCTGTAGATTAAATAATAACTGCTATTACTTTTAAGGCGAGACAAAAAATAAGAGATTCAGGGGTGCCCTTAAGTTTTTATATAGCGAGATTAGTAACTTTAATGTAACAAAATATTGTGAATTTATTGATAAGTTTCCCAGAACTGTAACCGGAAAGATGCAGAAACATTTATTAGTATAAAAATGCAAGCAAAAAACTGAATTTAAGTCTCAACAATCTGATTCCAAACATTAATGATCTGATTTTATTATTTACAGGATATCATTACAATCTCAACAATCTCAATAAATTTTACATTTTTGGTCTCCCGTGTAAAAGTTTTTTCACAAAACCAAATAAGCTTTGGTTTAACGAGAAGGTTATACTTGAAATATTTAAACATATCGGAATCTAAAATCCTAAATTTTCATTATGAACCCAGTATGGGCCGTTAGATGGGGCAAACCCTAAAAACTCAATGACCCAACAAACACACCAAACATTACATACAGGAGCATAAAATGGGAGTAGCACGATATATTAAAGATGAAAAGGACAGGATTAAGGATGTAATACTTCAATCCGGAATCCATGTAAAGCCTCTTTACACAGAAGAAGATCTACGGAATATCGGATTTGACTACGCCAAAGACCTTGGCGATTCGGGCCAGTACCCCTTTACAAGGGGAATCCATGAACAGGGATTCAGAAGCAGGGAATGGACAACACGACAATATTCAGGTTTTGGGACACCAAAGGAGACCAACGAGCGGTGGAAGCTTTTAATATCCCAAGGTCAAACTGGACTTAATGTGGCCTTTGATCTTCCTACCCAGATGGGATACGATTCTGATGATCCAATGGCAGAGGGTGAAGTAGGTAGGGTAGGAATGGCAGTCGATTCTCTAAAGGACTTCGAGATAGCCTTTAAGGATATCGCCCTCAACAAGATAGGCTCCGGCCTGACAATCAATGCTGTTGCCTCAATTATGGTTGCCATGTATCAGGCCGTTGCAGAGGGGTATGGATTCTCAAAGGAACAGATAAGCGCAACACCTCAGAATGACATATTAAAGGAGATAGTTGGCAGGGGTGCGTGGATATTCCCGGTTGAACCTGCGGTCCGCTTAATAGGGGATGTTATTGAATACTCTGTAAAGGAGATGCCCCGGGCTAACCCGGTAAGCGTATGCGGCTATCACATCAGGGAGGCAGGGGCGAATCCTGTTCAGGAGATAGCGTATGCCATACAGATTGCAAATGCATATATAGATAATGTCTTAGAACGAGGATATAACATTGACGACTTTGTAGGTCGTTTCTCGTTTAACCTTGATGTATTCGGAAATCTTTGGGAGCAGGTGGCAAAATTTCGTGCCGCACGAAAACTGTGGGCAAAAAACATAAAGGAAAAATATGGCGCAAAGAATCAAAAATCAATGTTTTTGAGGGGCATATTCGGAGGAGGCGGAGGAGGTCTCACAAAGGAGCAGCCGGAAAATAATATTGCAAGGAGCGCTTATTATGGCCTTGCCGCAGCTTTAAGCGGCGCTCAAACAATGGCCCTCTGTTCGTATGATGAGGCATATACTATTCCAACCCCTCATTCTGCATTGATTTCACTAAGGACCTTGCAGCTCCTCATGGATGAGGTAGGACTGAGAGACACCGTAGACCCCCTGGCAGGCTCTTATTTTATAGAAACCTTAACGAAGCAGATGGAGGAAAAAATTGTCGAGGAGATGGCAACGATTGATAAGGTAGGAGGTATGGTAAAGGCAATCTCATCAGGGTATATCCAGAAGGAGGTATCCCTTCAGGCCTATGAATTTGAGAAGGGTGTTCAAAACGGAGAATTGATAAAGATAGGCGTTAACAAATATACCGGAGGGGAAGAGGGAGAGGTTGAGCTTCATGAATATACTGATGAATCGGCTGTAGAACAGATAAAAAGCCTGAAATAATTGAAAAGGACAAGAAACGACAGGGAAATTGTTGCTACGCTGAAGGCATTAGAAAAAGCAGCAATAGACAAGGTGAATGTTATGCCCCACCTCGTAGATTGCTGTAAGGCCTATGCTACGGTTGGGGAAATGACCGGTGTGTTCAGGAATGTCTTTGGAGAGCTCGTAGAGCCGAATATATTTTAGAAAACCGGCTATTCAGCGCTTTAGTCAAGAGGGCAAGGACGGACAAATAGAAAGGTATACATGGCTCACTGATGTTTTGTGTTTTTTTAAATAGTGCATAAAGAGAAAAAAAGCATTTTAAGGCAAAATAAGCGACATACCGATTTTTCATCTGTACAATTGTGATAAAGTGTTAGAATATATGATTAGCAAAGAAAGGAGGTGAAGAAAAAGCGCGAATAGTCAAGAGTTTTCATTAAACATATCCCTGAAAAACTTTAACGAGGTGTATAAAATGAAAAAAAATATCTTTCTAAAATTGGCCGGATTGTCGTTAGCGGCATTATTTATCGGCAGCCTGCTGTCCGTATCCGCAATTGCCGCTCCAATAAAACTCAATTATGCGAATTTCCCACCTGCGCCTACATTCCCATGCGTCCAGATGGAGAGATGGAAAAAAGAGGTAGAAAAAAAGACAAATGGAGCAGTTGACATCAAAACGTTTCCCGGGGGAACCCTGCTTAAGGCCAAGGCTATGATGGATGGAGTGATTGCCGGCACTGCTGATATAGGTTGTCTGTGCATGGCCTACCAGCCAGGCAGATTTATAGTGACTAATGCCACGTCTTTGCCGGTTGGCTTTCCAAATGCTACAGTTGCCAGCCTGTCACTTTGGGATATTTATGAAAAATACAATCCCAAAGGATTTGAAAAGGTTAAAGTCTTAACGATGTTTACCTGTGCACCTGCCAACATATATGCCAAAAAACCGGTAAAAAACCTTGACGATCTGAAGGGTTTGGAATTGAGAGCATCCGGAGGCGTTGCCCAGTATCTGAAGGCCCTTGGGGCGACACCTGTTGGCATGCCTCAGTCAGAAACCCCGGAAGCCCTTCAAAAGGGTGTTGTACAAGGAGCGGCATCATCCCTTGAGACCCTTATGGATTTCAAATATGCGGAAATGTGTAAATACGTGACGATTATTAATGGCCCGGTTTATCCCTTTGCCGTTGTTATGAACCTTGATAAATGGAACTCCCTGCCGCAGGATGTAAAGGATGTTATGGACGGCCTGGCAGTGGAACAGGCATTTTGGACGGGGAATTATATGGATAAGCATGTAGATGAGTCCATTGCGTGGTCTAAAAAGAATCATAACATTGAGATTACTAAACTTTCCAAAAAAACGCTGGCCCAGTGGGGCAAACTCCTGAAGCCCATCACTGAGAAATGGCTCAGCAATGCCAAGGCAAAAGGAATAAAGGCCAGGGCAGTATTACAAGATATAAGAACGGCAAAAGAGTACCATTCCCGGTTCTAACTTTTAATTTGGTTTAATAGTCGAATAGTTGAGTGGCTGGTTATTGTCATCTGCTCAACTATTTAACGACTTAACCAACCCAGATTATTGAGTGTAATAACTATGGAATTTCTTGATAAATTCAGTCGTTTATTAAACCAGACACTTCTATGGTTTTCCGGTATATTCCTTGTAGGTATGATACTTCTTACCTGTGCAAATATCTTTTTAAGACTTGTATGGATTCCCGTTAGGGGTACCTTTGAGATTATGGGTTTTTTAGGAGCCATTTCCACTGCCTTTGCCTTGGGCTACACTCAAATAAAGAAGGGTCACATTGCTATTGATATTCTGGTATGCAGCTTTTCAAAAAGAAGCCAGGGAATTCTTAATGGAATAAACTATCTTATATTAGCGATTTTCTTTGCGCTTGTATCCTGGCAGATCGCCAAGTATGCTACTACCTTGTTGAAGTCAGGAGAAGTCACGGAAACACTGCTAATTGTTTACTACCCTTTCACATATGGTGTTGCCTTGGGATGCGCCGGCCTTTTCCTGGTCTTTCTTGTGGATTTTTTGAAGTCTGTGCTTCCAAGAAAGGAGGATGAGGAGTGAGTTTAACGCTGGTCGGTATTATCGGTATTATCATCCTCATAGCCGTTTTATTTTTCTTAAGCATGCCCGTAGGTTTTGCAATGGGTATTGTGGGATTCAGCGGGTTCTGGTATGTAATCTCCTTTAAGGCAGCTCTCAACATGGTGGGAAGTGACGTCTGGTCGACATTTTCCAGTTATGGACTGACGGTTATACCTCTTTTTATATTTCTGGGATTTCTTGCATTTAATGCGGGGATCGCTGAAAGGCTATACAATACGGCATACAAGTGGGTCGGGCATATGCGCGGCGGCTTGGCTATCGCCACGATAGGAGCGGACGAGCTTTTTGCTGCAATCTGCGGCTCCAATACGGCTACAGCCGCTACTATGGGGAAAGTAGCCTTGCCACAGATGCAGAAATATAATTATGATGACATGTTGAGCAGTGGTACTGTGGTAACCGGGGGAACACTGGGAACTGTTATGCCCCCCAGTGTGGTCCTCATTGTTATAGGCCTTCAAACAGAGCAATCCATCATCAAACTTTTTCTTGGTGGTATTTTACCTGCCATAGTGCTGGGAATCCTTTTCGTGATTACTATTTTTGTTCTTTGCAGGATCAATCCAAAGTATGGCCCGGCAGGGCCAAAGACAAGTCTTAGGGAAAAGATACAATCCCTTACAGGGGTCATTGAAGCGGTAGCCATATTTGTATTAGTTATCGGAGGTCTTTACGCCGGCCTATTTACACCTACGGAAGCAGGCGCAGTAGGTGTCTTTTTTGCCCTCGTTGTAATTATCCTACAACGCAGGATAACATGGGAGGGTTTTGTCAGCTCAGTGGTGGACACGCTTAAGATATCATGCATGGTCTTTTTCCTTGTTACCGGTGCTATTATTTTTGGCCGCTTCTTAGCTGTTACCAGGCTTCCTTTTATGGTAGCAGAATTTGCGTCTGGTCTTCCTGTCTCCCCGTATGTGATTCTGTCATTTATTTTGGTAATCTATATGATAGGTGGTTGTTTTGTAGACTCCCTGGGGTTTCTTGTGCTCACGATCCCCATTTTTTTTCCATTAGGTGTGGCCCTTGGCTTCGATCCAATCTGGTATTCAATTATCTTGACCATGGTAACGACAATAGGTGCCATTACCCCGCCAGTAGGTGTTAATATCTATGTGGTTAAGGCACTGGCGCCGGACATACCTTTAAGTACTATCTTTAAAAGCGTGAGCTTTTTCTTGGTAGCATGTGTTATCTGCATTATCATATTAATTATTTTCCCCAAAATAGTATTACTTATACCAAGCATGGTGCATTAAAACCCAGGTTGTGTGTTGCAAAAAATGATTTTAAACGGGGTCTGTAATAGTGACCTTTGTAAGATTTAAAACGAGGTGTTAGGAACTATGGCAAAGACGTTTATGCCCGAAGCGGCAACAATGGATGAACTGAAAGAACTGCAAATCAAAGGCCTTCAGTGGACCCTGAACCACGTATACAACGGATCTCCTTTCTACAAAAAGAAAATGGTTGATGCAGGTGTTGTGCCTGACGATATCGAGTCCCTCGATGATATTAAAAAACTTCCCTTTACCACATCCAAAGACCTGCAGGACGGATACCCCTTTCCTTTGCGGGCAGTGCCCTTTAAAGACATTGTTAGGATTCATGCATCCTCTGGTACGACTGGGAAAAGAAAGGTTTTGAGTTATACGCAAAATGATATAGATGACTGGGGGTATTTCTTTGCCAGGTGTTATGAGATGGCTGGTTTAACGGAAGAGGACCGGGTGCAGATTGCCGTTGGTTATGGGGTATGGACCGCAGGAGTGGGCTTTCAACTTGGATGTGAAAAATTTGGCGCCATGGCTATACCTGCCGGTCCCGGCAATATAGATATGCAGTGCACATTTCTTGAAGATTTTCAATCAACAGTACTCTGCTGTACGGCATCTATGGGGCTTCTTATGGCAGAGGAGATAGAAAAAAGAAATTTGAGAAATAAAATTAACCTTAAGAAAGTTATCTTTGGCTCGGAAAGATCCAGTGATTCCATGAAAGAGCGTATTAAAGACCTTTTAAATGTAGAGCATATATTTGACATACCCGGCATGACTGAACTTTACGGTCCTGGGACAGGATTAGACTGCGTATATCATACAGGAATCCATTATTGGGCAGACTATTATATTTTAGAAATACTGGACCCTGATACATTAACACCGGTTCCTGATGGAGAGACTGGAGAAATGGTGGTGACTACCTTGAAAAAGGAGGCTGCCCCCCTCATCAGATATCGCACAAGGGACCTTACAAGATTGATACCAGGTAACTGCCAGTGTGGATCTATCCTACCACGGCATGATCGACTACTGGGCCGTTCTGATGATATGATTATTTTTCGGGCGGTGAACATTTATCCGGGACAGGTTGATCACGTCTTGTCCGGGATGGATGGAATCGGAAGTGAATACCAGATTATACTGGACAGGAAGACGGACGGAAAAGATTATATGACCGTTAAAGTGGAGCGGGGCCAGGTTATAGATAGCAGCCAGGACGAGAAACTGATTAAGAAAATAGGGGGAGAGATCAAAAAACAAATACTCGTAAGCGGAAATATAGAGATAGTGGACTACGGATCATTGCCGAGATCTGAGAGAAAAAGCAAAAGGGTGTTTGATAACAGGGGTGATTAAATTTCCGGTAACCGTTTATAGGTTTCCAGGTAAACTATCCAAAGGATATCAAACCTACACAGCCTGTTGCCCAAACCCAATTCTTGTGGCTCTTGTGCAGGCTAAGTTAGTGCCAGGGCTTGACATTTTTTCAAACAAAAACCTTATTGTCAAAAATACTAAAATACACAAAT
>CBFDCD010000023.1:0-13264 GCA_965603225.1 uncultured bacterium | reverse complement strand
TCGAATTCCGGTGATCCAGACGACGGGATTGCATCCTACCAGTGGACCCAGACATCAGGTACACCTGTCACTATCGACAATGATACAGCGGCACAGGCCACATTTAATTCTCCATATACCGGCCCTCCTAATGACACAATCACCTTTGAGTTAGAGGTAAGTGACAACAACGGTTTGTCTAACTCCGACAGTGTTGAAATACATGTATCACACAAAGCAGATGGTGATTTAGCGCCATTTGGCAACAGAGACGGCGTTGTTGATGTAGGTGATGCACTTGTTGGCCTGCGTTTTGCTCTCGGACTTTTAACGCCGACCCAGGAAGATATCTATCATGGAGATACCGCCCCGTTAGATAATACTGGTGAGCCTGTTCCAGATGGGCAGATCAATGTTGGAGATGCCCTGGTGATATTGCAAATGGCCCTTGGTATTACACAGAATGAAGGCTATGATGTTGCTAAATCAAATAAGGCCAGAGACCTGTCATCTTCTGTAGACCAAGATGATATGGCAGAGCTTGTTGAAGGAAATACAGAATTTGCCGTTGATCTCTATCATAAATTAATTGAAAAGGAGACAGGCAATCTCTTTTACTCCCCTCACAGTATTTCCCTGGCCCTTGCAATGACCTATGCCGGTGCCAGAAACATTACTGAACAGCAGATGTCCAACGCCCTTCATTTTACCCTTTCCAACGATTTGCTACACAAGGCTTTCAACGGTCTTGATCTTGAACTTTCAAATCGTGGTGAAGGCTCCGATGGCCAGGATGGAAAGGAGTTCAGACTAAATATCGCTAACTCAATTTGGGGCCAGAGAGATTATTCCTTTTTGACGAGTTTTTTAGATTTGCTGGCCGAAAACTATGGCGCAGGAATGAGGTTGGTTGATTTTTATAACGCCCCGGATGATTCCCGTATTACTATAAACAACTGGGTTAGTAACGTGACTGAGGAAAAAATTAAAGACCTTATCCCGCCAGGTGCAATAACATCACTGACCCGCCTTGTGCTGACAAATGCAATTTACTTTAATGCGGCCTGGAGTTTTCCATTTCAGGAAGAGCTGACAAACGACGGTATATTTTATTTAGGTGACGGCAGCCAGATTACTGCCCCAATAATGTCACAGACCGAGTATTTCAATTATACGGATGGCGATAATTTTCAGGCTATAGATCTTTTGTATGACGGCAATGAAATATCAATGTTGATCCTTCTCCCTTCCTCTAACAGTTTTGTCGAATTTGAAAACTCTATTACACCGGCAAAGCTTACGTCCATATTAAATAACCTTTCTATGCACAATATAAAGCTTTCAATGCCTAAATTTAGCTACAAATCGGATTCTATCAGCCTTAAAGAATTACTGGCCCAGATGGGTATGCCCACGGCTTTTTCCAGCTCTGCGGACTTTTCAGGCATGGATGGAAGCCACAACCTTTTTATAAGTGATGTCCTCCATAAGGCATTTGTATCGGTAGATGAGGCCGGAACCGAGGCTGCAGCAGCAACAGCCGTTATTGTATCGCTGACCTCTGCCCCGTCACCACCAATAGAGTTTACTATTAACCGCCCCTTCATATTTCTGATCCGTGACATAAAAACAGGGGCTATCCTTTTTATGGGCCGTATTGTTAATCCAGCGGGGTAATTTTTTACCGCCACCAAGACACTAAGATGCCAAGAAAAACATGGAAAATATTTTATATTTGTCTTTGTGACAATATAGATCCGGTCTCTTCTTGTGTTCATTAGGACCTGGAGACTTACATGAAAAACAAAGGTTTAGATTTTAACATAACAAGGCTTGGAGATGGCCGTATTCATTCATCCATGTCAGGGGTCCGGTTTACAAAAGACGAATCCCATGTATTATTCCATACATGGATAGAAAAAATAGAACCCTGTCTGAAAAACGGTAAACGGCCTAAATCCTTTGAGATGGCAGGCCCAAGAGAAAAGATTTATTTTGATCCCTCGAAACTTAAATGCGGTATTGTAACGTGCGGAGGTTTGTGCCCCGGTTTGAATGACGTAATCAGGGCAATCGTGTTTAGCCTTTTTTATCATTACGGGGTGCAAACCATCTTTGGGTTTCGTTATGGTTATGAAGGACTCTCTCCACAATACCGTCACACACCAATTGAGCTAAATTTGAATAACGTAGCGGATATACATAAAATGGGAGGGACAATACTGGGTTCATCCAGAGGGCCTCAGGATATATCCGACATGGTTGATACGCTTGAACGTATGAATGTAGGAATTTTGTTCACATTAGGAGGAGACGGCACGCTGCGGGGGGCCCATGCAATCCATAAGGAAGTTGAGCGACGAAAACTAAAAATCGCAGTCATTGGCATACCAAAGACAATAGACAACGATATTTCCTTTATTAGTAAATCCTTCGGCTTTGAAACGGCAGTTGGCGAATCCAGACTTGCCATATCCTCTGCACATGCGGAGGCCACAGGGTATAGGAACGGAATAGGATTAGTAAAACTAATGGGGAGAGAATCTGGATTCATAGCGGCAAATGCCACATTGGCAAATAGTGACGTTAATTTCTGTCTTGTCCCTGAATGCCCTTTTACCCTTGAGGCATTGCTAAGTTCGCTCAGGGAAAGGCTGGAGAAAAGAAATCATGCAGTTATAGTTGTTGCTGAGGGAGCCGGACAAAGCCTTATGGAAAATACCAGTGAACGGGATTTATCCGGAAATATAAGATTTAAGGATATAGGGCTCTTTTTAAAAGACGAGATGGTACGTCATTTTAAAGAATCAGGCATCGAGGTAAACTTAAAATATATTGATCCAAGCTATATGATACGTAGTTTACCGGCCAATCCTCATGACTCCGTGTTTTGCCTTCTTCTCGGACAGAACGCCGTTCATGCAGGCATGTCGGGACGAACAGACATGGTGGTTGGTTACTGGAATGGACAGCATACACATGTGCCCATACCTTTAGCTATTTCCAAAAGCAAACGCATTGATCCAGAAGGAAGATTATGGGGAAGTGTCTTAGCCTCTACAGGGCAGCAACGAGACATGGTGTAAAATCACAGCTGTATTTTTAGTTGATGTTCAGAGGGTAGCCTATGGGGAGAAACTTTTCCATAGAGGAGGTGACCACCTTTTTTTGTCGCCGTTATAGGACCAGCAGCCCGGCAGCGCTCTATTAGAACGGAATTTAGGGTTTTTTGCCCATTGCATCAAGGTCTCGTGAGCATTGCTTATTTCCTTGAACTTTTCACCGTCACCACCCTTATCAGGATGATAAAGCTTTGCCATTTCCCAGAAACCTTTTTTTATCTCCCTTTCATGATTTCCTTCCACTAAACTATCCATATTAATGTTAAGACGCTTAAGACCTTTTTTCTGGTCAGTAGATAATTGAGGGGTTATGTTTGCATCCGGTTTGACGGAATCAGGATTGATTTCTTTTTCAATCTTTTCATTAATTATTAGCTGAGATGATAAGCTGGGAGAGATTTT
This sequence comes from uncultured bacterium, assembly GCA_965603225.1. Classification (GTDB taxonomy): domain Bacteria; phylum Desulfobacterota; class DSM-4660; order Desulfatiglandales; family B25-G16; genus M55B121. The sequence goes on along the minus strand of CBFDCD010000023.1, from coordinate 9,761 downwards.
TTTATTTCTTTTGCTGTGCCAATCCGCTCCAGCTTCAAGAATTAGCTCTTTGAGAGCATTAGCAGGGGTATGCCCTGGTTTTCGTTTGTATGCAAACCGTGAAATTATTTTTGACCAGGCGGGCATGACGTCCAAGGAAACATGATTCTCTGTAAATGAAAAGGTTGCGTATTTGATATTGAGGGCTTGCAACAATCCCTTGGATAGAGAAAGAACCCAAACTAACTTCTGTTTGCATTGCATTGAACAATAGCGCCTTCCAGGCTGAACATTCTCTGTGCCGCAAGAAAGACAGTTTCTGGTCTTTTTTTCGGAATAGGGGGAAGTTTTTGTTTTGTTGTAATCTTTATGAGAAGCTGTCATAATGTTTCTGTTAACTTGGTGCTTGCAATATATCCATATAGATTTTATTACTACCATAAAAAGGAACATAGTAAAAGAAAAAACTGTGTAATGCATGCATTTACAGCATTGATTCCGATTTTAAAATATGGAAGATATTTTTCCATATTCCTATAGTTTTCCTGCTCGTTACGCTCTTATTGCAATGGAAAAGGCCTTGTGGTTCATGTTAATTATCGCTTTTTATTGATTTTTCATTTAAATTGACTTTAGTAATTCAATTTAAGTATGATAGTCGATGTTTAAGGGGCAGATTTCAGATGTCATGACTCAGCATGGCTGAGATACTCCGGACTTCAGCCTTCTACCTAAACAACAAAGCAGTTATAATAATTCAATGTAAACCAATGACAGGATTGTGTTAATGGAATATTCTTTTCAATTTCTTGGTTATGACCCTTTTATGAGCGACATAGTCCAGATGATAATTCATTCCGGGCCTATGGTAAAATTTATACTCTTGCTTCTCTTCTTTTTTTCAATTGTCTCGTGGACAATAATTTTTATGAAATTAAGACTTCTGAAAAAATGCAGAGATGAGAACAGGATATTCTTGGAGTTTTTTTCATCCAGCAGAGAGATAAGCAAGGTTTATATTGAGGCAAAAATATTCAAATTTAGCCCGTTGGCCAAGATCTTGAGGGCCGGCTATGCAGAATTTAATCGCTCAAAAACTGCACAGGGAAACCCTGGTGAAAATAATATTATTCTTTTGCAACAGCCTATCATGGATAATGTGCACAGGGCTGTTAGGACAGTTTTATCTAACCAAAGCTCTCGCCTTGAAAAGGGACTTACCTTTCTCGCCACCACCGGCAATACGGCACCTTTTATCGGACTGTATGGTACAGTATGGGGTATAATGACCGCGTTTAGATCTATAGGCCTTAAGGGATCTGCGAGCCTGGCGGTTGTAGCCCCTGGCATAGCAGAGGCTCTGATTGCCACAGCAGCAGGCTTAGCTGCAGCAATACCCGCTGTTATTGCCTATAATCATTTTACCCGTAAGGTCAGAGTTTTTGATACAGAAATGAGAACATTTATTTCCGACCTTACAGGATTACTTGGAAGAGGATTGTTAAGGGGGGCCACAACGGAAAGGGCAAAGGGTGAATGAGGTGGACTTGGAAGAAAAAAAGCAAGATCTCATGTCAGATATTAATGTTACTCCCCTGGTTGATGTAATGCTCGTTTTGCTTATTATATTTATGGCTACAGCACCTATGATGAGACAGGGAGTAAAGGTAAATCTCCCTGAAACACAAAGCAGGAGTATTAAATCTAAAGATGAACCCCTGGTATTATCCATAACAAAAAAAAGGCACATATATATTGAAAATTATAAGATTGAATTTGATAAGCTAAATACAAAATTAAAAAAAATATTCGTTCGCAGAAAAGAAAAGGAACTATTATTAGAGGCAGATAAAGATGTGCCCTATGGCTTTGTAATCAAGGTTATGTCCCAGGTTAAGGCGGCAGGAATTACCAAAGTGGGAATGATAACTAAGCCCTTGTATAAATGAAAAACAAATGGTTTATTTTTAAGTCAGTCTTTGAAGAAGAGAAGTGGGGTAAGATGATGGCTCTGTCCCTTCTCTTCCATCTGTTAGTTTTTTCTACAGTTCTTTTTGGGCCATACACAGGTGTTCATTTACCGGCTATAGAGGATAGGGCATATCATGTCGACTTGGTTGGACCACCATCACGGGCCGGCATAAAGGCAGGAGAGAAAGGGAAAGCACCTGGACATGCAACAAAAAAAGGATCTCATACACCAAAGACAAAGGCCAAAACAACGATCAAGGCCAAAAGAATTACCACAGGGAAAAAGCAACCAGTTCGCATTTTGGCAAAAAGAATTTCCCCTAAATCTAAGGCCCCGTCAGTAAAAGAGTCACATTCAGCCTCAGAGCTTATCGATAAAGCTATTGCAAAAATAGAGAGAAAGGCAGAAAAAGAAAGACACAATCAAGTTGAAAAGGCCCTTAATGAAATTGAAAAAAGGGTGAAAAAAGAAAAAGAAGACAGCATTGAAAATAAAACTGATATCCCTGGGGAAGGAATCGGAGAATTACATAGTGGAGGAAAAGGAGCGTTATCAGGGGTATCTTCCGGAGAAGGCACATCCATTCAACTTTATCAAATGGAAGTGGAGAATGCTATAAAAAATAATTGGTCATATCCTGCCGCCTTTTCTCGTTTAAAAGAAGTGACAAGCCCGGAAGCGGTCATTATAGTAACTGTAAAAAAAGATGGGAAAATATTAAAGACCTTGTTGAAGAGAAAATCAAACAACCTCCTGTTCGATTCCTCTGTTTTGAAGGCCATAGAAAAATCAGATCCACTGCCTCAATTTCCACCTGGTTATCTGAAAAGTTATGATGAAATTGAAATCAAATTTAACCTTAATGATCTTGCCCAGCAGTAAAGATATTTTCCTCACAATAATATGGGCTTTAGTCTTAAGTATAGGCGTTATTTTCCACGCGGAGCGCGCAGAGGGAAAGCTTTATATTGATATAACCTCTCCCTCAATGCGGAGGATTCCCATTGCAGTGCCTGACCTTAAGTATATAGGCTCCAATAATCAAAGCCCTGAATTAGGCAGCAAACTTGCCGGTATACTATCCAGTGATTTTGATCTGAGTGGTTATTTTAATCCCTTGGAGAAAGATTTATTCATTGAGCCTCCAGGTTCAGGAATCACTCATGACAGCATCATCTTCAAGGATTGGTCTGTTATAGGCGCTGAGCTTCTTTTAAAGGGGGGTTATGAATGTATAGGCAAACAGCTTAAGGTTGAAGTAAGGTTATTTGACGTCTTTTCAGGAAGGCAATTGTATGGCAAGAGGGCATTGGGATCGATAAACCAGTCAAGGCAGTTAATGCACAGACTGGGAAACGACATCATCCTTATGCTAACCGGTCATCAAGGGCCGTTTTTGACCCAGATAGCATTTTCCGGCACAGGCACAGGTAACAAAGAAATTTACATGTCTGACTTTGACGGTCATAATCTGAGGCAGATAACCAACCATAAGTCAATAACCATATCTCCGACACTATCTCTTTCAGGGGATAAAATGCTCTACACCAATTTCCAGGATTCCGGCACAGTGCTTTTAATGCGCGATATGATTAAAGGATCGATTACAAAAATCTCTGATAAAAAAGGATTAAATATTGCTGCCGCATGGAAGCCTGGCGGACAGGAAATTGCCCTTACCCTTACCATAAGTGGAAATCCGGATATTTATACAATAAATTTAGAAGGCAAAATATTGAAAAGGTTGACGAGCAATTGGGGAATTGATGTATCTCCAGCCTTTTCCCCGGACGGTAAAAAGATGGCCTTTGTTTCTAACAGGTCAGGGTCTCCCCAGATATACATCCTTGATATAAAAAACAACGAGGTGGAAAGGTTAACATACCAGGGAAATTATAACACCTCACCAGTCTGGTCAAAGCTTGACAGAATAGCCTTTACCGGTTCTTCTAACGGAAATTTTGACATATATACTATCTCGCCGGATGGAGGTGGCTTACGCAGGCTTAGTAAAGACCAAGGGAACAATGAGGACCCATGCTGGTCACCAGAAGGAAGGTATGTTGCATTTAGTTCAAACAGGAATGGTGGAAAATATCATATCTTTATTGCAAATGCAAATGGAGCGAACCATCACCAGATAACGTTTTCTGAAGGTGAGCAATTTTCACCTTCATGGGCTTATAGAGAAAAATAATGTAACTGTAACTGCTAAGGCTTAGCGTTCAAGAATTTACGGTCTGAGTTTTGACTGATGAAATACAACCTGAGACCTTTCCATGATCTTACAACCTTTATCACCCTCGTTAAGAAAAAATGAGCTATGCACAGGTTTCAGGCTCGATTTGGAGACGAAAGCAGAGGTTGTCTTGTTCGTGGAATACGGTGAACGGTCTTGCACATAAATACGGAGAGAGAGCTTATTAGTGCCTAAAGGCATAAAGAAAGCTGCACAAAAATTAGCCGGGAAATGTGAACCATTAAACCGATAACCTGAGCAGTTATCACTGATTTTATATATAATCTCGATATAGCAGCAAAAAAACGCAAAATACATAAAAATTACTATTCACATGCCTCAATAGTAATTAACTCGGGATATCAGAAAAATAGTTTGGAATCCTTGAGAGGCCATGAGCTTATCTCTGCTAAAATCACCGTTTATTAAAGAAGTGGCTGGTTTACGCTTAGCACCGCTACATTTTTATGATGCCTTAAATGGGTCAAATTTCTTTCAAAATTACCCTATTTTATATCTAAATGCTTGAAATTGCAAAATAGGAATGATAAACATATAATAAAATAATTTATAATGCCTTTTTTATAATCAAAATATAGGGAGGAAAAACCAATGAAGAGGAAAATACTTATAGGGACAATGGTGATTTTTGCATGGTCTACTTTTTTCTTAATGATTTCATGTGCAAAAAAGCAGGTGATAACAGAAGAGAAGATAATCAAAAAACCTGCAGCAACAAAGCAGGTTGAAAAGAAAAAAACCGCTACCGAGGAAATGAAGAAAGAGGGAATAGAAGAGGCAGAAAAAATTAGACTCGAACGCCTTAAAGAGCTGGAAAAGGCGAAGAAGAGTGAAGCCGAAGCACAGAAACGCTGGCAGGAAAGAAAGGCCTTAAACTTTGAGGCCGAGGCAATTTATTTTGACTTTGATAGATCCTTTATTAGGCCGGAATACAGGCCTATTTTAAAAGAAAAGGCGGACTACCTGAAAGATAATCCAAATGTCCGCATAAGGATTGAGGGAAACTGCGATGAGAGGGGTACGAACGAGTACAATCTTGCCTTAGGTGAAAGAAGGGCTAATAGTGCAAGGAAGTTTCTCATTTCTCTTGGGGTTTCTGCTGGTCAAATAGAGACTGTCAGCTATGGCGAGGAAAGGCCTCTTGCGTTAGGTCATAGCAAGGGGGCATGGGCCCAGAATAGACGAGATGACTTTGCAATAATAAATGACTAATAAAACAGACTTATTTTAGAATCGGTAAGGGGTTAGGGATAAAGCTATTGTACTTTTCTTATGGTACTCACTTAGATTCAAAAAATGTGCTTTTTGCAATTAATTTCTAACCCCTAATAAATAGTAGCATAACAACAAAAAAGTAATCAAAATAATTTTAAAATCAAGGACTGGATGGAAAAGATGACCAATCAATTAGTCAAAATTATATTCTTTTTTTTATTGGCCGCTGGGTTTATTGTCTCATGTGCATCTCAGGAAGATACAATTTACCTAAACAATCAAATTAATGCTATCCAAAGACAAACAAAAGATAACAGCATGGAAATTCAAAAGGCCATTAAAGACATGAAGGAATCGATCAGGGCATCAGAAAGCAAGCCGAGGGAAAGAGAAAGTGCATTAAAAAAGGACCAGGAATCCCTCCGTTTAAGTTTTGCCCAGGTTGAGGCGGACATGGAAGAAATAAAAAACATTGTCCAGAAATTGACCGGCAAGGTAGAAGAGAACAGGCATTTAATGAAAAGGGCTATAGAGGGAGATACCACAAAAGAAGATTCAATGGTATCCCAGGTCAAAGAGCTTCTTCATATGGTAGAGAACCTAAAATCAAGGGTTTTAAAAATTGAAACTAGACCTGCTGTAAGCGCCTCAGTAGAAAAAAAAGAGGCTGCGTTGAAAAAAACTAAACCAGCATTAGTAAAAAAACAAAAGAAACCCATTGCATATGAAAAAAAACCGCAAACAGAGTCAGACGTGTATAATGCAACATTAGGGTATTACAAAAGTGGCTCTTATGAAAAAGCCATAGATGGGTTTAAAGAATTTCTCAAGCTATATCCTAAATCCAGCCTTGCAGACAACGCAAATTTTTGGGTAGGAGAATGCCACAGGGCCTTAGAAAACTATGAGGAGGCAATCTTGGCATATCAAAAAGTGATTGATGGCTATCCAAAGGGAAACAAGGTGCCTTCAGCCATGCTTAAACAGGCGGTCTCATTCGAGAAAATAAACGATAAAACAACGGCCAAACTGCTGTTTAGAAAAGTGGTTAAGCAGTTTCCAAAGTCTAAAGAGGCGGAGATAGCCGCCAAAAAACTAAAGTAAAAACTTCCCTTGAATTATTCTTTATAAAGTAAGTAGTGTTTTCTTGATTCAATAAAAGCGTCTATTTCTTTGGAGCACCCCTCCAAAAAGCCATGTAAATCAATCCCTTCTTCTAATTGTATCCTTATTGAAGAATCACCAAAGATAAGATCTATCGGGTGTCTCTCTACATCATATTCATAGGGTGGCGGGCGCCATGAAAAATCATCCATACAGGTCTCTATGACACCCTTTAGAATAGCAAGTGATGTTTGGTATGGCCGATAAACATGGGGATTTAAAATATGGATCATATATCCATGACAAAGGTTTCCACTCCATTTGTTAAATGTAGGGCGAAAAGAACACTCTTGAAGTAAGCATCCCTCTGTATAATATGTGTTTAACGATTTTTTTAGATCCGATGGGTTAATAAAAGGCGCCCCAAATATCTCAAAAGGCCTGCATGTGCCCCTTCCCTCAGATATATTTGTTCCTTCCCATATAACCTGACCCGAGTAAACCAGGGCAGTTTCAAAAAGGGGCATATTTGGTGAGGGCATAATCCACCTCAGTTCAGTATCATGCCAAAACATTGACCTTTTCCAGCCTTCGAGTGGAACAACAGTAATATCACATTCTAACGTAAAGACGTCTTTGAAAAGATATGCCATTTCTCCTATGGTCATCCCATGGCGCATGGGAAGACTGAAAGGCCCAACAATGGAAAAAAATTCGGGTCGCACAATATTTCCCTCAACAATCTTCCCCCCCAAAGGATTAGGTCTGTCTAATACAACAATATCCTTTCCTTTTTTAGCGCATCCTTTGAGGCAGTAAAGCATTGTAGAAATAAATGTATACACCCTTGTTCCAAGATCCTGCAGGTCAATAATGAGCAGGTCAATGTTATCAAGAATGTCAGCCAATCTATCTGTTTTGCTTCCATACGCTGTATAAACTGGGATATTTAAATCAGGGTCGAGATAGTCATCAGTCTCGATCATGTTATCCTGATCCTCTCCCCTGAATCCGTGTTGGGGTCCGATCACAACCTTGAGTTGTCCGGGAAGAAGCCCGGAGATTACGTCTTTTGCGCTAATAAGATTTCGATTGACAGATGCCTGGTTAGATAGCAACCCTATGGATCGTCCTTTTAATTTTTTCCAGAATCCTTCCTCAAATTTATCAAGACCTGTAGCAACCTTGGCCATAATTCTCCATTCAATTGGTTAATCATTGCTCCTGAAATGTGGAAACTCATTCCACAGAGGATATTGTTCAATAACTTTTAACATTATTGAATCGCTTATCAAAGTCATATAAACTATTTTGTCTTGATATTGAATAACTATTTTTTTTTAGGAAAAATAGGGTCACCCTTGACAAGAGAAATAGGCCCAGGCCTTGACAAGGGACATATATTTTAGCATACTTTTATCTCAATTATGGGGAGGGGAAGGTATGTATGTCTCGGCCATATTGGGAGGGAAAACATTGATCAATGAACCCTTGGGAAGACTGAGGGATGATATCCCAAAAGAATAAAGAGATTACAAACAGGAAAGAGCCACACGCCTTATACGGACCTGAGTATGGTATAGATACCATTTGAGACTATTTCATGGCCTCCCGTGATGATGTTTTTAACAACAGCAGAGAATATAGAAACATTACAATATATCGTATGAAAAAATATACAGAAATGACCAATAATCATATAGGACATGGTTGCGGAGGCTTAACTATTCTGCCGTCACCACGGTGCACGAGGGATTCTCAGAAAATCTAACAAAGCACAATTCATTATAAAAAAAGTGTTAACGAGAGTAAGGCACATTTGCCCAAAGGCAAGGGCTGACCCCACCAATCTTTTTTTCTGAAGTGCGTTCAACCTAACGTAACAAATTGATGGCACAATAAAAGGCCGTGTATATTGCTTGTATTGTTTTGGTTTTGATAGGAAATTTTAGCCCTGAAAATGGTTGTTTAACAGCTGAAGGCGCCTACTTTCTTGATAATTATCCTTAAAAATAAATGAGATAGTTTGATCCGATTCCAAAGGAAAAAATAATAGGAGAAAAAAATATGGAAAACCGTAGAGTTGCCGTTGTGGGTGTTGGAGCAACTGGTGCTACCTTGGCTGCTGCCCTACTCAGCAAGGACCCGGAAACTATTCTAATAGATCCTGCGCCCGGCGTGGGGGAGGCCCTTCTCAAGAAAGGGATCAACATCTCAGGGGCGATTATTTATTCTTCCGTGCCGGTAAGATTCTTTCATGATCGAATTTTAGACATAAAGAAATACAATCCCTGTCTCATTTTTATTTCCACCAAGACGTTTGTTTTTCCTCAAGTCTTGGATGAATTGAAGGGTGTAGTCAAACCCGGAACAAAAATTATTAGCACACATAATGGTTTGGGTACTGAGGATCTTATTGCGGAAAGATTTGGACCTGATTCAGCATTTCGAATGAGTTTGAATTATGGCGTAGCATTAAAGGGACCAGGTGAGATTGAGGCGGCATTTTTTAATCGACCCAATCATTTAGGCTGCCTCGTTCCGGAGAATCGTGAACGTGGGAAAGAAATAGCGCGCCTGCTCACGGATGGTGGCTTAGATACGGAGTTCGTCGAAGATATTCCGCTATTTGTATGGAAAAAGATGATCATGAAATGCACCATGGCCTCTCTATGCGCAGTCACAGATAAAACGATTAAGGATGTTTTGGGTTTTTCACCGACAAGAGAAATTGCTGATGCCTGCTTTAAGGAAGCGCTTGCCGTGGCCAAGGCAAAGGGATATGATCTCGGAGAGGAACACCTTAAACAGATGCTTGAATATCTGGAGAAGGTAGGTGTTCATAAAGATTCAATGTGCTACGACATATCTAACCAAAACCCAACTGAAATTGATTTTTTAGGTGGAAAAGTGGTGGAATACGCTCGTGAAATGGGGATCTCCGTGCCTTTTTATACAGTAATGACTAACCTGGTCAAGGCGCTGGAAAATAACTATTTGGGAAAATAGGTACTTTTTAGTTAAAGGGTGAAGAGGACGTTGTGCTGCTATGAATGCTGTACATGCAGACAGGATACCCTGTTTCATAGGCATAAGAAAAAAGAGAAGCAAAGAAACCGTGTGATGGAAGGCTGTCAAGGAGCAGGTCAAAGGCTGAAATAAGGCAATGAGCATATTTATCAAAAGGCCCAACTGTTAGGAGAGGGCATGAAAATCCTAAGACTGTTGGTT
>CBFDCD010000022.1:0-13269 GCA_965603225.1 uncultured bacterium | reverse complement strand
TAATCATAGGCCAACCTTTGCCCTGTATCTTATCTTCACTTCTTTGTTCATGGGAACAACAACATCAAACCTTATTGTAAAGGCATCAATTTTTTTGAAGGTATGTGTACTGCTCACCACACTCCAGTTTCCAAATAACGGTTCAATAATCCCTACGTTAACTTCTTTTTCCTTATGATTTCTTAATATAACCTCCCACACTGATTCATGGAGTCTTGTTGTAGTTTGTTTGTAATCTGTTTGTATTCGCTCCGCAAAAACATCAAATGCCTCTCCTGCATTAAGCCTTACCTCTTCTCCCTCCGGTATATGTTTTATTCTATCCTCGCCAACAAATATCAGTCCCTCATGATTATTTTCTTTGTATAAACGTACAGTACCTGCAGGAAGAGGCGTGCCAAGATTATTTTCCTTGGAATTTTTTAATTTAATATACACATTAACAGGCTGCCTGATTTTCTGGCCTATATATCTTTTTGTAAAATATCCCTTGCTGCCATAAACAAGAAGCTCTTTCCCCACTCTTAAGCCCCTTGATCGAAGCAAGTTTATCTGTTTTGTCTGCTTATCTTTTATTGTTATTTTCCTTTGTAAATCGTACGCATGATACTCGAAAAAGGACTTTTCCTTAAATTGTGCACTATCTCCTTTCCGCAAGGCCCTCTTTGCATAAAGCCGGTCTTCGAGACCTATGTCTGCCTGATGAATTTCCCCTGCAATCAGCGTTAATAAAGTGTTTTTAAATGTTACACCGCTCTTGTTGTCTATTGTGACATTTCCGGATATATCTCCAGATGTATCATCCTTGTCTAAAATAAGGACATAGTCTGATTTCCAGCTTATATTTTTAGTAAGATAGCATACATTTAAATCATATGGGCTTTTACTGCTACAGCTTTTATAAACCCATTTTAGGGTTGGTTTTTCAATAAGACCCCCCGGCACTCCCGGCAACACCTTGTAACCGGGATGGCCAATGAATATTTCATTTCCAATTTTGTAGATCTGCCCTTTATTATTACTTAGTAAAACTGCCTCTGTTACCTCTTTTCTATCCTTATATTTATTCCAATCAACGATTTTTATCTTTTTTCCAATATACTTATCGAGCAAGGTATCTTTATTTAAAAGGTCATACTCATAATTTTGCTCAACAATATGAAATTCTCTTTCATTATCGACTGATTTTACATAAACTGAGGCAGGAATAATATGAGAGGGAATATCCGTAAATCTTAATTCTCCCTCACCTACAGGAACCTCAATTCTTCTGATTTCATTAACAAGCGCAAGATTGTTGTTGTATATTGTGACTGTGATTGCAATCTGATCATCTATATTACTCGTAGTCACTGTCAATCCCTGTGACACAACGGAAAAAATTAAAAAGAGCGTCATAAAAAAAACGCTGCACTTTATTTTCATGGACTTTTTCTCCTCATTTTTAAAATATATAAAGCCCAACACTTGTTTGCCTATTATTCATTTAAAACTGCTAATGCTTTCCATCTATAGCAACGGAGTATATCGGCATTGATTTCTCAAATCCCCTCAGTAAAAGGTTTGACTCTTGGCTAATCAAAAATCCTGGTCCCAGAGCAGTCTTTATACTCTCAGTAATGAGAATTTGACCTGAAGATGCCTCTGATGCCAAACGCTGGGCAACGTTAACAACAGTTCCAATTACCGTGTAATCAAGTCTTTTTTCCGAGCCTACATTACCAAGGAAGACTTCTCCATGGCTTATTCCTATCCCTAATCCCGCCTGCTCAAAGTATTTGTTTCCTGCTGACCATGTTTGTCGAATATCATGAAATCCTTTATGTATCTCAATAGATGCCATAGCAGCAGCGTTAATGGGATCATCATGAGAGATAGGTGCACCAAAAACAGCAAGCGCTGCATCTCCTAAGTATTTATCCAATGTCCCTTTAAACCTGAATATTACCTCGGCAAAAAGCCCGAAAAAATTATTCAGAAACGCTCTTAGGTCTTCCAGGGGAACTTGCCTGACAAGGGAGGTGAATTTTCTCATATCTGCAAATACTACTGTAATATTTTTAACTTCACCTAATCCGAGAAGATCTTGTCCTCGGTCAATAAGCAATTCAGCCACTTCAGGTGCTACATATTGTTCAAAAATAGCTCGCATTTTTATTTTCTCTGCTCTTTCATCCATGGCCTTGACATTTTCTAATGCCATAACTGCCTGACCGCAAATAACAGAAAGCATTTCTATGTCAACCTCACTAAAAGGAGATCCCTCCCCTACTTTACTAACATTAAGAACTCCCAAGGTTCTGTCCCTTGCCTTAAATGGAAATGATATGGCAGCCACAATAGACTTATGCCTTAAAAAGGATGAAAACATGGGGTTATCTTCCGGTCCACCATTAAGTATTACAGGCTCACCCTTTTGAAAAACCCATCCGGCAATCTTCGCTCCATACTTTATCTGGACTGTAGGAATAATCTCACCATCAATACCTATTGAGGAAACAATACGGAGATATCCACCTTCTCTTTCGTCGTAAAGCATTGCAGAGATCCTTGTTGCCCCTGTTTGTTTAGCTGCTGCATCAACAAGTTCATCAAGCACCTCCTTTATGGTATGAGATTTTATAAATTTTTCACCAAGCTTGTATAATGGTATAAGGGTTTTAAGGCGGGCATTTTCCCCTATCAGTGAAGCTGTATTAAGGGCATCTTTAACAGCTCTGATTACTTCACCAGGAATAAACGGCCTTCTAATAAAACCGCTAAACCCCTGTCTCATCGCCTTGATTGCATTATTCTCGTTGTCATGTGATAAAATCAACACCCCGAGTAGCTCCCGATTCTTCTCCTTGAGTGCAAGAAAAAGATTGAGTCTTTCTTCATCTGGGAACATCATTCCAATAACGACTAAATTGAGCTCTTCAGAAGAAGCAATTTTGACCGCTTCTTCATTGCTACCAGCATATTGAACGATATATCCTTCATGTGCAAATGCATCCCGGCATAAATCAATTGTCTCTCTATCGTTCTCTACAACAAGTATTTTATTGAATCTCATAACACTCTCCTTTAACCGGGGAATAGCTGCATGATTTTAAGTAGCCATATTATTATGGCAGGACTTATGAGGGTCATAAACTTTTTATCTTTTTGGGGCTGCCAAACACCTGATGCTTAGTTAGCCTGAGATGTTATAATGAAATATCAACATCACAATTTCACAGCATGCAAAAGAAACAAGATCAAATATCCTTAAAGAACCCATAAACATTATTCAGTATAGGATAACCACCACATTGTGTCAATAGAAAGGCATTTGCACTACTTTTCTTATTTTCTGGCATGTAGTATGCCTTTAAAAGCCCTTGCCTAAAAGAAAATTTACTTTTTATATATAAAAGCCCTTTCACCAGTTACTTCAGAAAAATCCACCCCTGTTGCTATTTAGTGGAAAAGATTGTCAAGTTATGTAAAGATCTCAAAATTTTTGCCGTGTGTATTTCAAAGAATTAAGGTGTTTCTTTTAAAAAAATAAAAGAATTGCTTGAAATAAAGATATGGCCTGATTAGAATTTTAACATATGTATCAGTTAGGATTTATCCTGAATATGGCTTTTCGTTAAGAAACTGAGTGTTTATTCTAACATAAAACTAAGAATAAATTATGAACAATAATGCACCTATATGGATCATAGGTCCACCGAGATCAAGAACAAAATGGGCTGTCAACTTATTTAAAGACATACCAGAGCATATCATACTGAATCATCCATCTTTTGGCATTTACAGCCCCTTCTGGTGGAGATACAATAAAATACCGCCTCTTGATGCAATCAAAGAAATTGACCCAATCCTTGAGGCAGGAAAAACTCCGGTAATCCTCAGACACCAGTTTGCCTTCTCCATGGACTGGATTCGAAATCAATGGCCAGGCTCTAAGTTTTTAATAGCTGGTCGCGACATTATGGAATGGCTGACCAGTGTGAACAATTTCAAGGGTGGGCTACATTTTCTCTATAAAAATAACGGTGAGGAACAAGACCTCCCTCCTGCTTATGTAGGAAGGGATCTTATTTCTGATTGGTGGAAAAATGCCGATTGGTGGCAAAGGGCCGTTGCCCATTATTGGGCATATATGGGGGCCGCCCTTGAAGGCTACGGACTAGATGATTGTGCTATGTTGTATACTTCAAACCAATCCAAGATAGAGGATATTGAAAGCCAGCTTTCAGTGACCTGGGCAGAAAAAGCGCTACCAAATATCTCTACGTTCAAACCATCAAAGCTTTCTTACGAGGCAGAATTCAATAGATCTGATGTAGAAGATGTATTGAAATTTTTAAATTCAGCTCAACCATCTCAATGGATAGTCACCGCTACATCTTCTGAAGATGAGCAACTTTAGCGTAACCGCAAAGTGTTGCCCTGTGTCTGTTATCAAGGTGAGAGATGATCACTGCTGTTCATTGAGTTTTTATCTTTTTATCAAGTTTCAATAATTACATAGAAGGGAAAAGTCGGGGTCATTTGCTGGATTGATATAAATTTTCAGAAACAAATAAAAAGCAATACGATTAAAAACAAACAGGAGGAGTTACTATGGTTGAAAAAGTAATTATTATGGGTGCCGCAGGTAGGGATTTCCACAATTTTAATGTTTATTTCAAGGAAAATCCACGTTATAAGGTTGTAGCATTCACAGCTGCCCAAATCCCAACAATAGATGGACGAACTTACCCGCCCGAACTGTCTGGAAATTTCTACCCTGGCGGTATACCTATTTATCCAGAGGCAGAGTTAGCCAAGCTTATCCGAAAACACAGGGTAGACTTAGTGGCCTTTTCATACAGCGATGTACCCCATGTTGAGGTTATGCACAAGGCATCCATAGCCATGGCAGAGGGGGCAGATTTTATATTCATAGGTGCACCATACACCATGCTTAAATCTAATAAACCCGTTGTGGCGGTTTGCGCTGTAAGAACTGGTTGCGGAAAATCTCAGACAACACGCAAGGTATGCACTATACTCCAGGGATTTAAAAAAAAGGTTGTAGCAGTGCGACATCCTATGCCCTATGGTGATTTAAGAAAACAGGAAGTCCAGCGTTTTTCCTCGTATAAGGATTTTCAGATAAATCAATGTACAATTGAAGAGCGGGAAGAATATGAGCCATTGGTAGATCAGGAGATCGTGGTTTATGCCGGTATTGACTACAAGAAGATCCTTAATGAGGCGGAAAAAGAGGCTGATGTTATCGTATGGGATGGAGGGAACAACGACACCCCTTTTTACAGGCCGGACATTCATATTGTCTTGTTTGATCCACACCGCGCTGGTCACGAACTGCTTTACTATCCAGGTGAAACCAACATGTTAATGGCAGACATTGCAATTATTAACAAGGTTGACACAGCATCCTCAGAACAGGTAGAGCAGGTAAAAAATAATATTGAAAGATATGCACCTAACGCCAAAATTGTAAAGGCAGAATCTCCTGTCCTGGTAAATAATCCGGAGCGCATACAAGGAAAACGCGTTTTGGTAGTAGAAGATGGACCTACCCTCACCCACGGAGGAATGCCATTCGGTGCCGGAGTTATTGCTGCAAAAACATATGGTGCGGCTGAGATTGTTGATCCGCGACCCTATGCCTCGGGAACAATAAAGCAAACTTATCACCTTTATCCTGACACTGGGCATATTCTGCCGGCCATGGGATATAGCGAGGAACAAATTCACGACCTTGAAAACACCATAAACAGTGTTGATTGCGACCTTGTCCTCTTTGCCACACCCATTCATCTTACGCAAATCCTTTCCATCAATAAACAGGCTATTCGCGTACGCTATGAATACAAGGATCACAATCCTCCCTCTTTAGAAGAAATTTTATTTGACCGATTCAAGACCAAGTTTTCACTTTAAGATTTAAAACACCCCTACTAATTGGAACTGATTTTATGAAAAAAGAACCTAAGCAGGAAATTTTATTAATTGCCCTTGGCGGAAATGCCCTTATTAGAAAGGGGGAACAAGGTACAGTAGAAGAGCAATTTAAGAACCTTAATACACCTATAAGCCAAATAGCCCGACTTTCTAAAAATTACAAAATAATAATTACCCATGGAAACGGTCCTCAGGTAGGCAACCTTCTTCTGCAGCAAGAAAGATGTAACTCTGCCCCAAAACTTCCTTTAGAGATACTGGTTGCCCAAACCCAGGGTCAGATTGGCTACATGATCGAATCCACCTTGGACAGCGAACTCATGGCACTTGGTGAAGACGCACAGAAACCTCTTGTAAGCCTTCTTAGCTATGTTGTGGTGGACGAAAAAGACCCAGCCTTTTTAGACCCTTCCAAACCCATAGGACCTGCCTATCCTAAGGAAAAAATCGTCACCCTCCCATACCCCACAATAAAGACAGAAAAAGGATATCGCCGGGTAGTAGCTTCCCCACGACCCGTAACAATTGTGGAAAAAAAAGAAATAATAAAGCTCATTGAAGATGGGTTTATTGTTATTTGCTGTGGAGGCGGCGGAATACCTGTTATACGGTACGGCAGAACCTTTTCAGGCGTTGATGCTGTCATTGATAAAGATCTGTCAAGCGCCAAACTGTCTGAAGAGGTCGGTGCGGATATCTTTATTATTGCGACAGATGTTGAGGGAGTGGCTTTGAGATATGGGCAACCAGAGCAGGAATACCTGCGCACTATCAGCATTGAAAAAGCCATGAAATACCTGTCAGAGGGACATTTCCCGTCAGGTTCCATGGGACCAAAAATAGAAGCTGCAATGGGATTTCTTAAAAAAGGAGGAAAACGGGCGGTAATCACATCTATTAAATCGATTGAGGCAGCCGTAAAAGGTCTGGCAGGGACAGAGATAACACGAAATGATTGAAACTAATGGCGGTTTTATAGTAACAGCTAAATGGAATTATGGAAAAAGATACTAAAAAGTGTTCAGAATGCGGTAAAATTGTCACACCAGATAAAAGCTGCATTGTTGATTGCAATGTTATTTGTTTTTCCTGCATGTATGGGCAAGAAAGACCATACGAGATTTATCAAATAGGAAAGGTAAACAATACGTTAAGGAAAAGCAAAAAGGATTTTGGGGTAATTGGTCCAAAAGGCATATCCTGTATTGACCTTATTCCATCACAAAAAAGATTCATGTACAAATTAGAAGAAGAAGGTCAGTTAACAATCATATATTACCTGCATAAAACAAAGTCAGTGAAATCCGTGTTTAAGAGGGGACTTGATGGTAAGGAAGTTGGAGTGTTTGCCTCGAGGACACCGAACAGGCTTTCCAGGATAGGCATACAGGATGTTACGCTTGTTAGAGTTGAGGGAACAAGACTTCTTGTAAAAGGACTGGATGCAGTGGATGGCACACCTGTACTTGATATAAAAATTAAGTGGAGTGCACCAAGTTAATGAATATATATTTCAATTTAAATGGATAATAGAAGTGTTACTATGCCTGATAAACAGTGTAAATGGTATTTAGTGTGCCCCATGAAAAGCTATTACAACAAGGGCAAATTAGACAAGAAATGGATAGACCAATATTGCAGAGATGACTGGAAAAATTGTATAAGATATCAGATGGAGGACAACTGGGAGCCACACCCAGACTGGATGCTTCCAGACGGAACAATAGATGAGACCTTACGCAATGTCTATCCTTGAGCCAACAGCGGCTTATTAATATAGTAATTACTATTCATCTAAGGAGGTAAAATTGAGAAAAATTTTTATTACACTTGCAGTAACCCTATTTTCCTGTATACAAATTGCGGAAGCCCAAGCAGCCGGCCCCCGTGTAAACATTGAGACCAATTATGGCATAATAGTCTTAGAGCTCTACAAGCAAAAGGCGCCAAAAACAGTGGAAAATTTCCTTGGGTATGTCAGGGATGGCTTTTATGATGAAACTATTTTTCATCGTATTATCAAGGGATTTATGATCCAAGGCGGAGGTTTAACCCTTACATTAGAAAGAAAAAAAGTAAAACCTTCTATACCCAATGAGGCTGATAATGGGCTTAAAAACCTGCGCGGAACTATTGCCATGGCTCGAACAAGAGACCCCCATTCCGCTACTGCCCAATTTTTTATTAACACAGTGGATAACGCCTTTCTGGACTATAAAGCCAAAAATATGAAAGGCTGGGGTTATTGCGTGTTTGGCAAGGTAATTGAAGGCATGAACGTAGTAGATAAAATAGAAAATCTTCCTACTTCAAACAAGGGCGGCCGTCAAAATGTGCCTACTGCTCCGATTATTATTAATCATGCTGAAATTGAACAATTAAAGGAAAACCCTAAAAAATAGAACTCAACCTTTGACAAACCCGTAAAAAGTTGTTTGCAAGCGATTGTAGCCACTTTTGGAGAAAGATGTATGAAATGCTGTGCGGTAATCCGCCTGAGATAAAAATCGCCACACTGCCCGCCCGCCTCGCCTGAAGCAAGCTCGGGCTCTCGATGCCGGGCAAGCTTGAGGCCTTTCGGCCGAGTCTTCGACGATGAGCAAAGTATTTCATGAATTCCAGAATGGGCATTATGAGGCAGCAAAAGGACTTTCAACAGGACTATCAACTTTTGAATATTACAAACCAATCTGGTCACCTCAGACAATAGATTATATCGAAGGCATCGCAAAATACATTGCCCGCGACTCAAAAAGTTATGCTGAATCAATTGTTGAGCGAATATTTCAAGCCTGGGAAAAATTAACCCAATCCCCTTAACTCAGGCATGTCGTTCCAGAAAAAACGACGAATCTATCCGCGAAATTTTTGTTTTCCAATACCGATTAACTTACGAGATTCAAGAATCTGAAATATGCATCCTTATCATTGTTTCAGGAAAAGAATCATTGAAGGCCTGATCTAACATTTTAATCCAGTGAACCTCGCTAATGCTCGGACGCTTACCTCGTTTTTAAATTAAGCCTCAATCCCGCAAAAATTTCAAACTGTTTTAGGACTTTACACCACGTTTTTCAAATTTATTGAAGCATTTAAAGAACCTTTCTTCAGTTTCCAGCCTCAAAAAAGTTATTTACAAAACCATATATCTTGACAATTATTATTTTTAGAATTAGCTTTCAAATGAATTACTTTTTAGAATAGGTATTCTTATAAGCAAAAGGGGCAACCCAAAGTTGTACCTTTTTCGCTTATAAATATTACAATATAAACATGGTTCATAATCAGTATATAATTTTATCCTTAATGATGTAATAAAGACGCAGGAGGAAAAGATGGGAATCAATATGTTATTAAAAAAGGTACTTTTTATCATTTCACTTCTATTAACCGTGTCCATTGGGATATCCCCTTTTTCCCAAGGCCTTGCTAAAGAGGAAAAGGGAGAAGATAAAAAACCGGAAAGGGCAATATCAATGGCATTTGAATACCCGGAGGTCATCATTAATAAGGGAGATGATGTTATTGTAGATATCAATGTGAAAAACAAAGGGAAAAGGGATGAAAATATTTTCTTCAGCATATCTTCTGTTCCCTCTGGATGGAAGGCTAAAATTAAAACATACAATTTTTCTATTATGGCCTTAAATATCTCAGGGGGGGATGATAAAAATGTTCAATTTTTTGCCGAATCCGAAAAAGATACAAAACCAGGGTCCTATGAATTTAAGATAGACGCAAAAACTGAGGATGGCAAACTGTCTGCATCCCATACACTTAAGATTGCAATGCGTGAAGTAAAAAAAGAGAAGGGTACAATAGAACTTACAACATCCTACCCTGTGTTAAGGGGGTCAAATGATGCAAAATTTGAGTTTTCTCTTGATGTTAAAAATAAAACCGATAAGGAAAACACCTTTAATCTTACTGCTAAAGCCCCTACAGACTGGCAGGTAAATTTTAAGCCATCGTATGAGGACAAATATATATCAAGTTTAAGGCTTAAAGACAATGAAAGCAAAAGCATTAATGT
Source organism: uncultured bacterium (assembly GCA_965603225.1). Classification (GTDB taxonomy): domain Bacteria; phylum Desulfobacterota; class DSM-4660; order Desulfatiglandales; family B25-G16; genus M55B121. Next base: position 3,290 of record CBFDCD010000022.1, on the reverse strand, counting down.
AGAGGTTACGCCTTACCGTTTTTCCAATGCAGGGGAATTTCTTATCCCCGTTGGAATAAGCGCAGGAGAGTCAAAGGCAACTGCAAATCTGCAGGTAATAATTACCGGCACATACAAACTAGATGCAGGAACCCCTACAGGACTGTTATCCCTTGAAACGCAACAAGGAAAACCAGGAAATATATCTATATATGTTAAAAACAATGGCTCAGCAACAATCCATAATATCGAATTCTTATCGGTAAAGCCGGAAAACTGGCAGGTAGAATTCGATCCTGAAAAAATAGACGAATTAGAGACTGGTGGACTAAAACAGGTTGAGGTTAAAATTACTCCATCAAAGGAGGCCCTTGTAGGTGATTATGCAGTAGGTTTGAACGTTAAGGGTGAAAAAACCTCCGACAACCTTGAAATGAGGGTAACAGTCAATGCCTCTGCAGCCTGGGCCTGGGTAGGAATAGGGATTATCATCCTTGTTATTATTGGCCTTTTCGGCCTGTTTATTTTCCTGGGCAGGAGGTAAATGGTATATGGATCAAAAACCCGTCATTGAAACCCATGAGCTAACTAAGATCTATCTTAACCATACTGTTGTCAACAACTTATCCTTCAGTGTTAAGGAAGGTGAAATATTTGGCTTTCTTGGGCCAAATGGTTCAGGTAAAACGACAACCCTGCTGATGCTTATCGGTCTCACAGAACCTACTAAGGGGTGGGCCAGGGTAGCTGATTATGATCCAACACGGGAGGCTATTAAGGTAAAAAGGATTGTTGGTTATGTACCGGAAAACATTGGCTTCTATAGTGATATGAATGCAAAAGAAAACCTGCAGTTTTTAGCAAAACTGAACAATATACCTGATTCTGTTAGCTCAAAAAAAATTGAAGAGGCGTTGGAAAATGTTGGGTTAAAGGATGATGCAAATAAGATAACTGGAACATATTCCAGGGGCATGAGGCAGCGCTTAGCAATTGCCGAAATTTTTATCAAGGAACCTAAAATTGTCTTTTTAGATGAGCCTACACTTGGCCTTGATCCAGATGGCACCAGCCGAATCATCCAGCATATTCAATCCCTGAGCAGGGAAAAAAATATAACTGTCCTCTTGTCATCCCATGACCTTAAACAGGTGCAAAAGATATCTGATAGAATAGGAATCATGATTAATGGAAAAATGATCGCCTTAGGAACGATTGAACAACTTGCAAAGGAAAAACTGGGTATTGGAAATAAAGAAATTTCATTGGATGATGTATATATGAAATATTTTCAGGAGGTTTAGCATGACTGGTATTGGAACTATTGTAAGAAAGGAGCTCGAAGATCACTTCAGCAGTTACAGGTTTATCATTCTATTTGCACTGATTGCCATGGTCAGCTTAATTACAACCTATATGGTAGGTGTTAGTCTCAGGGATGAACTTGGAGGAATTGCAAAACCAAAATTTATCTTCTTAATGCTTTTTACCTCTACAGGCACTCTTTTCTCTTTAGCGCAGTTTGTTGCCTTTTTCGGACCCCTTATAGGGCTGGTATTAGGTTTCGATTCTATTAACAGGGAGAGAAGTGATGGAACATTAAGCAAATTGGCATCTCAGCCCATTTACAGAGATGTCATAGTTAACGGTAAATTTTTATCAGGTGTAATTACTATTGTTATAATGTTAGCCTCCATTATTTTTGTAGTTTCAGGCCTTGGATTAGCGTTAATTGGTGTTGTACCTGGTATAGAAGAGGTGTGGAGGATTTTTATATATCTCATAATTAGTGTATTTTACATCTCCTTCTGGTTGGGGATTAGCATACTCTTTTCTATTGTTTTTAGAAGCATTGCCACATCCGCACTGGCCACTTTGGCCATGTGGATATTCTTCTCATTTTTTATTTCTATGGGCGCAAGTATTGTGGCAAATGCCTTTGTACCACTTAATCAAAACACGCAGGGAAATCCTGAAATTGTAATGAAGCATGCAAAAATTCAACGTGCTGTTTCCCTCACCTCCCCTATGCAGCTATACAATGATTCCACCGCCATAATCATTGATCCTACGAGAAAAACAACAAGATCATTAATCCTTATGGGACCTATTGAGCAATTTTCTTCAGAGCGATTCAGCAGACCTCTAAATCTTTTGCAGAGTATAAATGTTGTTATTCCTCATATTATTACCCTTATAGCCATAACTTTTATTTGCTTTGCCATATCCTATATTGTATTTATGAAACAAGAGATTAGATCCATATATTAAATAATATTCTAAAAAAACCTTAGGCCCTATCCTCTATTAAGTAAAGGGAGATTTCTACTTTAGATAATCACTGCTGTAAAGGTATCAACGCACATATAAGTTAAATATCTTTCAACGGGCTGAATTGTTGCTATATTTTGATAGGTTTAAATGATTGATTTTATCATAATCGGCGGCGGAATTGTAGGCGCTTCACTGGCATATGAGCTTGCCAAGCACCAACTCAGCATTACCCTTCTTGAAAAAGAGACCGAGCTTTCCTTTGGTGTATCAAAATCCAACAGTGGTATTATCCACACAGGATTTCAGGATGACTGCAATTCTCTAAAGGGAAAATTAGCTGTACGGGGAAACCAGCTTTACAGGAAAATGTCAAGGCTCCTTGACTTCCCATTCATTCCTACCGGTGAACTTGTCGTAGCCTTTCCAGGTGAAAGAGATAGCATTGAGAAAATCAAGGAAAATGGTGAAAGGCTTGGAATTCCAGACCTTAAAATTTTAGACGGAAAATGGCTCGAAAAAAATGAGCCTATGCTCTCAAAAGAGATAGAGTATGCCCTCCTCGGCCCAACCGCAGCGGTCATTAATCCCTATGAGGTTATTTATGCAATGGCGGAAAATGCCGTATCCAATGGCGTTAAGATATATTGCGATAATAAGGTAACTGCCATAACAAAAATACCCAACCTCTGGAGAGTAAAAACATCTCAAACTGAATATGAATCCCGTTACGTTATTAATGCCGCAGGCCTTTCAGCCGATAAGATTTCACTGATGGCAGATATAAAAGCCCCCGGAATAATTCCATTTAAAGGAGAAGAATTTATACTTGACAGGCATGCAGACAGGCTAACAAAGAGGATAATCTTTCCAGTTCCCAAAAAACATACGAAAGGCATATTAATAATACCTACTGTTGATGGCAATACTATGATAGGCCCAACCTCAAATGAAATCATTGACAGAGAGGACTGGTCAACCACCAAAGAACATAAACAGGAGGTGTTGAAAGGTGCACAAAAACTCGCACCTTCAATCAA
>CBFDCD010000021.1:0-13279 GCA_965603225.1 uncultured bacterium | reverse complement strand
GTCAACCATTCTCCAGATTGCAACACAAACCTTTACTGGGCTGGCTGTTTTGTTCCCTACTGTCATATTCGGGTTATACCTAAAAAAGGTTAAAGTCCTCCCTGCCATATTGTCAATTCTATGCGGTGAAACAATGGTTCTTTTATATTATTTCAGGGGTATAACTGCATGGGGATTTTTACCAGTGGTCCCTGTCATGATTATTGCTTTCTCTGTGTATCTTGTCGCACATGGATTTTCATTATGGCGCGGTGGTGAGCTGTCGGTTAAAATTCCTCAATGGCTCCTTGATCCCTTTTTCTACCTTCTGTTTGCCATCTTTGTTATGTCTATCGACTTCTGGGCATGGGGGAAATACATGCCTCAATGGGCAGGGGTTCCAATGTGGTTAGGATACTTTATTATCTTATCCGTCCTGCAGACTTTTTTCATGATAAAGCTTTTGCAGCGTAATCGTAAAAAACCTGCCTTTGATATTTAACTAATTTCTTCATTCCTTGCGCTATAAAGAATATGAATTAGACAAGTGTCTCGACATATAAATAACGCTTTAGACTAACAGCTCAATAAAAAGGGGCAGAAGAAAATCACTTCTGCCCCTGCAACTGTTATTAATGTAAAAAAAATGGTTATCACTATTTATTGAGCTGATACCTTTAGACGATAGTGTTTGACTTGTAATAGACCACGGGTGTAGTTTAAAATTTTTTCTAAATCTGTTAAGGGGTAAATATGATACATAAAAGGATACGAAACATTTCCATATTAATTTTAGCTGCTACTTTTAGCCTTATCAACTGTAGTGGTAAAAATAGTGACTTGCCGGAGAGATTAGGAAATCTTAACCTTTCCAGGGTTATTAAAGGCGATGAGGCAAGTGGTATTGTTCATAAAATGCATGGTAAAACCCTTGGAGCAGGTGAAAATGTAATAGCACATTATGGGGATGGTGAAAAAAATATTCTTTATATAAGCGTCTTTAAAGATGCTCAAAACGCCAAAATGGATTTAATGAATATGGCAATGAAAATGGCTAAGGGAACAACCGTGTTTACTCCCTTATCCTTTGAAAATATGGGAGAGAGAGTTCGCTTTCGGACAGAGGGAATGGGACTGGCCCACTACTTTTACAGGGATGGTACTATTTTGATTTGGTGGCAGGTTGAGCCTGACAAAGAAAAATCCACGAGCAAAAATTTGTTTGATTTCGATTTTTCATTGCTGAAGGGCAAACACCGTGAAAAATAAAATTGTATTTATAACAGGATCAACAGATGGCATTGGAAGACAAACAGCCCTTAATCTTGCAAGGATGGGGGCAACGATATTACTCCATGGAAGAAATCACGAGAAGGCAAAGGTAGTTTTGAGGGAGATTAAAGATACCACAAAAAACGAAAAGGTAAAAATTTTTGCCGCTGATCTGACCTCCCAGGGCCAGATCAGGTCAATGACTGAAGAAATACACAAACAGTGCGATCACATAGATGTCATGATAAACAACGCCGGGGTTTTTCTGACCAGTAGAAGAACAACAGAAGACGGCCTTGAAATGACCTTTGCAGTAAATCATCTTGCGCCATTCTTGCTTACCTTGCTGTTGCTTGATTTGATAGAAAAAGGTGCTCCAAGCAGAATTATTAATGTAAGCTCCATGTCCCACAGCAGATCAATAGATTTTAATAATCTCCAGGGAGAAAGGGGCTACAGCGGATATGCGTCATACTCCCAGTCAAAGCTTTGTAATATACTGTTCACATACGAGTTGGCAGAGCGACTGGAGGGAAAGGGTGTCACCGTAAACTGTCTTCATCCCGGGGTAATAAATACAAAACTGCTCAGGGCAGGATGGGGAGGAGGAAGCCCTGTTACTGAGGGCTCAAAGACCTCAGTGTATCTCGCAAGTGCTACAGAGCTTGACACAGTGAGCGGAAAATATTTTTCGAATGAAGCCCAGGCAAAGTCATCGAGTATTTCTTATGATCGAGATGTCAGAAAAAGATTATGGAAGATTAGTGAGAAACTGACTAAATTTGTTTCAAAATAAAACCGGTTAAAATATGCAGGCACGATTAAATAAACCAAAAAGGACTGAGTGATTAAGCCGTCGACCTCACTTTATTTACCGTAAGCGTATATCATCCATTAAAACGGCATGTAATAGTGCCATTATTATCCATTGGAATAGTGTCCCATGTGCCAAGCAGTTTCAAATCCTTTCGTTCATGTAACTCTTTTTCGAATGCCTCTGAAATATAAATCCTGGATAATTTTAAGGTATTTTTAATATAGACAAGCCTGACTTTAGAGGGAGGAATATCTCCAATTGTCATAAGACATGCCTCAAGGGCCTCTTTGTCTGTATCAAAATATATCGGTATTGATCCTTTTTCAGGGCTTATAGCCGTAATGCAGTTTATGTAGGTTTTTTTTACGTCCATATCCTTTACTGCCCTTGTGGTAGTAAAGTCTGCAAATCCAATTCCGAGCGCATTGCCTTCACTCTCGCTGGAAAGACCCCTTACAAAAATTCTTTTAATACAGGGGCCTGCTGTGAAATCACCAAGAATATCTCGGTTGCGACCTGTAATATTGACATCCATGCCTGTCCCTGAGATGTTTTTCCCGATTTCATCAATTACAAGCACATCAATATTATTAAAAGGAAGTCGGGCCATCCTGTCCTTTGCAATTGATAATAATTTTTCTTCTCCTTCAGGGATATCGCCCGGCAACAGGGCCTTAATTATGCTCGTCTGATCATAGCCGTTTTCCACAATCGCCAGACCAAAAAGAATTGGACATTTCTTTATTATCTCTATACCTACAGTGGCAACAATTTTTTGGAAGGTAAATTCTACCGCCGCCTTATGGTAATATTCCGCCCCCCTCTGTTTGCCCATGCCTATGGCCATCATCTTCATTAGACCGCTTTCCAACGGGCCTGTAAATTTCGTATGGGGCTTGATCCGGTTTATCACGGCAATATGATCTGCCTCTGATGCATATTTATCCACATATATGGGGTATCCGTCTATAGCATCACCTAAATATTCAACCTCCATTGTGCTGCGAATGGGGCATCCCATATGTGACTCAGTTATTCCGTATTTCTCGAGGACGCTGATCTGGCCTGCTGCAGTTGCCCCTCCGTGGCTCCCCATGGACGGAAAAATAAAGGGTTGAGCACCAAGCCTCTTAAGCTCATCTACGACGGTTTTTGTAATAATATGAATATTGGCAATTCCCCTGCTACCCCCTGTTATAGCAACAGTATCGCCCTGCTTAATTTTTTCCTGGAGCCTTAGTTTTAATGTCTCCTTAACGACCTGGCCGGGGATATCTTCAATCCTCTGCGGGCTAAAATATTGCTCTATCAGGGCAATCTTTGGAAACTCCATTTAGCAACTCCATTAGTTCTTTCTGTGTGCTAGACTGGGCAATGGTAGAATATATAGACCATATAATGATAAGTCAAATAAATTAGATTTGCTTTACAAGCAATAACTGCAATATATCTTAACGGAATTCCCCCATATGAATCTTTTGTGTATTTCCCATTGCAAGGGCATGCGTGTAAGAAGAATTGGCACTATGCGAATTGTTTTACAAATGCCCATAAGTTTTATTCCTTTTATACGGGAATTTCAGCTCTATGGACGATTTTCTTGACAAAGGGAAACAGAACTGATACAGCGTATAGAAATCATTAGCTTATGGAGGGTTTATTATGGCTGAAGAAGAAATTGGTGTAATAGTTAAATTCTTTTCAAAGCCGAGTGTAGCCGCTGTGGAAATAACTAATGGATCTATTAAAGAAGGAGATATTTTACATTTTAAAGGCCACACTACTGACTTTAGCGAAGAGATAAAAAGCATGGAAATTGATAATCAATCTGTATCTGAGGCAAAGTCTGGTGACATGATTGGCATTAAAGTTAAGGATAGGGTAAGAGAGAGGGATATTGTCTATAAGGTTTCGGATTAGATGCATGCCTTTTTTAATGGTGGTACGTTAATTCAATGCCGCATCTAATACAATAATTAGTTTTTGTCTGTTTAAAACCACAATTAGGGCATACCATTAGATCACGGTTTGATATATCTTTTTTTTCATTAAATGGTTCTATTTTAGAGAATTTTCCTGTCTCTTGGATATTGACAAGTCCCCCAGCATTAATAATAACCTCGGCATATTTTCTTGCATCCGGCAATGTTAAATTTTTCTTTATTACTACCGGAGCATTTTTAATGTACTTATCTAATGCTGAAGAAGAAATACCTAACCGGGCCATATTTTTTTTAAAGTCCTCTTCATCAGATATCAGGCCAATAAAAATTGCCCTGTATTTCTTAATCCCTTTCCCCAAAATAAACCTGCCAGTTTAGAAAAAATTGTCTTTCAAATGGATTTAAAACCGGATAATTATTATGTCAAGGAAAATTACATAAATACGCAACTCTTTTCCTTGTATGTAAATATACTCTATGATAATGCTTTTAGACTGTAATAACTGATGGTCTCGTGAAAGGTTTTTGTGATGAATTTTAATCAAATAGCGTCATGTGCAAATAAAAAGATTTTTTACAAGACTGTCAAACTTCATATAAATAAGGAAATATATACAATTTGACAGAGAGATCCAATAAAAAGGCTCACATAGATACCAAAAAGGTTAGATTCGATAGCAATGAATTAGTAAGAACCCTGTACGGTGAAAGGAATTGTAATCTAAGACTGATAGAGCAAAGACTTGGTATAGTAATCAATATAAGGGGAAATGACCTTATCTTGCAGGGGAATGTGCTTGAATTAGAAATGGCAGAAAACCTGTTAAGCCAGCTATATGGATTAATTAAGGATGGGTACCCTGTTTATGAAAGAGATATTGATTACTCAATAAGAATTTTAGATGGCGATTATAAAGCAAAACTCAAACAAATTTTTTTCGACCGCGTCTACATTACTTCTAAGAAGAAGATAATAACGCCCAAGAGCGTTAATCAGAAAAGTTATATAGATAGCATAAGAAGGTACGATATCGTTTTCGGTATAGGTCCTGCAGGAACAGGAAAGACATATCTTGCCATGGCAATGGCCATATCAGCTTTAATGAAAAAAGAGGTAAGCCGTGTAGTTCTTGCAAGACCGGCAGTGGAGGCAGGAGAAAAATTGGGTTATTTGCCCGGCGACCTGTATGAAAAGGTAAATCCGTATTTAAGACCCCTCTACGATGCACTCCATGACATGATGGATTTTGAGAATGCCTCCCGATTGATACAAAGTGGCGTGCTTGAAGTGGCTCCACTCGCCTTTATGAGGGGCAGAACCCTTAATGATTCATTTGTAATATTAGATGAGGCACAAAATTCAACACTTGAACAGATGAAAATGTTCTTGACACGTCTTGGTTTTGATTCCAAGGCCGTCATAACTGGGGATGTCACCCAGACAGATCTCCCTGAGGGGAAAACATCAGGGCTTATACAGGCCAGGAAAATTTTATCCCATATATCGGGGATAAAATTTGTTCATTTCGACAAAGAGGATGTGGTAAGACACCCATTAGTTCAAGAAATTATTGATGCCTATGATAGAATTGAAAAATAAATGCTTGATAAAAAGAAAAATATTCCTTTTGGAAAAAACGTGAAGGCTAAAAAAATAGAAAATGAAATGAAGGCCCCGTTGAAGACGGTAAGTGCCTGGTTGAAATTAATTAATCATAAAACCCAGCTATGGATTTATTTAATTATTTTAAGCGTTTCTGTCTCCTTCCTACTTTTTCCTAATATATTATTAACATTAAAAGAAGACTATTATATTGGTGAGATAGCAGAGAAAGATATCAAGGCATCACAGGAATTTTTAGTTGAAGATGAAGAATTGACTAAACAGAGAAAAGACAAGGCAGAAAAATCTTCTCTCTTTGTGTATGACTCTGATAGATCTAAGATAGAGATTAACCAAAGGATTGGAGAATCATTTAATTATGGAAGGGAAGTAATAATACCTGTAATGTCTGCAGACATGGAGCCTGCTTTACGTTCAGAAAAAATAGCCCAATTGAAAAAGAAATATTTCGAAATATTAGGAATCAGCGAGGACTCCGACCTGTTTGGCCAGGTTGCCAAGGATAACTTTTCTCCTCAAATGGAGGATAGTATAACGGTTGCAGTAAATTTAGTCTTAGGAAAAGGTGTTGTAGGAAACAAAACAACATTAATGACCCAGAAGGGCAAGGGCATAAAACTTAAAGACATATCCTCGCAAAAAGAGCTCGTGGTTGAAGACGTAGATCTCTTTTACAGCCTTGAGAGTGCCAGCAAGCATGTCAGTTCAATAATAGCACAAAACCTTAAAAATAATGGCAGGTCGGATATTATCGGCACAGCAGTGCGATTTGCTGAATTGTTCATACGGCCTAATATAACGTTCAACAAGAAGCAGTCAGAGATTGAAAAAGAGAAGATCAGGGAATCGGTCAATCCAATCTTTTTCAAGGTGAAAAAAGGTGAAATGATTATCAGAGAGGGAGAAAGAACAACATCAACCCATCTATTGAAGTTAAACGCTGCGGCTAAACTGAAAAAAAGTCCCTCTATTCCTGGCATGGCCCTTAGTGTGATGGTAATTTTTGGAATTTTACTGATCGTAAGCTACAATATTTTGCCTACAAAGCCAAAAACATTAAAGACAGATACCAGCAGTCTTATCTTTGTAAGCTCCTCTATTTTATTTATGTTTTTGGTCATACTATTATATGATATTATAGGTGAGGAGTTAGCCCACAGCTTTAATTTTTTGACCATTCAGGTTATTCTTTTTGCCTTGCCTGTTTCTTTAGGCGCAATGTTAGTCTCTATATTTCAGGGCATGTATGTTGCTGTTGCCTTTTCATTTATTGTATCGTTTCTTGCAACTATAGCTGCAGGAGGGAGAGTTGAATTTTTTATTTACTTTCTGATGGGTTCCCTTTTAGCTGCACAGGGTGTTAGAAATTGCAGGGAAAGAATGGTATTGATAAAAACTGGTGTAAGAGTTGGTCTCTTAAATATTTTAATAGCATTATCCATTCAAGCTTTATTCGGCACACTTTCTTCTTTTACAGGCGCAATTTCTATTATCACCAGTTTTTTAGGAGGAATTTTAAGCGGTGTTATAGCTACTGGTTTTTTGCCTTTGATTGAGATGGCCTTCGGGTTTACCACGGACATTAAACTCCTTGAATTATCCAGCCTGGAACAACCAATATTAAAAGAATTAATGGTTGAAGCGCCTGGGACATACCATCATAGCGTTATTGTGAGTAGCATGGTTGAGGCAACAGCTGAAAGCATAAAGGCAAATCCTCTTCTGGCAAAGGTAAGTGCCTATTACCATGACATAGGAAAGACGAAGAAGCCCCTTTACTTTGTGGAAAATCAAGCGGGGGGAATAAACAGACATGAAAAATTAGCACCGTCCATGAGCAGCCTTATCTTAATCTCTCATGTAAAAGATGGCGTAGAACTTGCGAAACAAAACAAGCTTGGGGAGGACATCATAGATATTATACAGCAGCATCACGGCACGAGCTTGATTTCTTATTTTTATCAAAAGGCCCAGGAGCAAAATGCAAATAAAGGGGATAGGTCTTCTCCGGTTATAGAGGAGAATTTTCGATACCCCGGCCCTAAGCCCCAGACAAAAGAGGCAGGCCTTGTGCTTTTGGCGGATTCAGTGGAGGCAGCATCCAAAACGTTAGTTGACCCAACGCCAGCAAGGATTCAAGGAATGGTCCAGAAGATTATTAACAATATATTCTCAGATGGGCAGTTGGATGAATGTGAGTTAACATTAAAGGATCTGCACTTTATAGCTAAAAGTTTTACTAAGACACTAAGCGGCATATTTCACAGCAGGGTTGAATATCCAGAGTCAATAGCAAAAGGGGAAAAAGACAGAAAGAGAGAAAATGGAGATACAAATAACATTACGGCATTCAGTGAAAAAAATAGATCTCGAAAAAATAAAGATGAGGATAATGAGAATCTTAGAAGACTCGGGATACCATAGTAGTGAGCTAAGTGTCCTTTTTACGGACGATAAAAACATAGCGGAATTAAACTACCGTTTTCTTAAAAGAGATGGCCCTACGAATGTTCTTGCGTTTCCAATGGAGAATGCATCTGAAAGTGGGCCTAAAACCCCAATGTTAGGGGATATAGTAATATCCTTAGACACTGCGGACAGAGATTCAAAAAAAATTGGAGAGGGCCTTGATAGGACGATTAATAGGCTCTTAATTCATGGTTTTTTACATCTTTTAGGCTATGACCATGAAAGATCAGAGGCTGATGCCCGGCGAATGGAAAGGGAGACGGAAAGACTATTGAGCGTAATGGAACCTTAGGGTAATGATTTTTTCCAAAAGTGGACAGGATAAATCGTAAAAGGCCTTTTTCGAAATCATACAATATAAAGGAGCGATTCATGGCAATTTTATCTATTAATGTCGATCATATTGCATCTATCCGGGAGGCAAGGGGTATTGATGAACCTGACCCGGTATTGGCTGCAGGCATCGCTGAATTAGCCGGCGCTGAGGGAATAATATGCCACCTAAGGAAAGACCAGCGTCATATTAAAGCAAGAGATTTGAATATCCTTAAACAAACCGTCAAGACTAAATTAAACCTTGAAATGGCACCTTCTGAAGATATGCTTAAAATAGCCCTTAGCGTCAAGCCTGATATGGCAACACTTGTTCCGGAACGCCCTGAAGAACTGACTACTGAAATTGGGCTTGATGTAGCAGAGGACTCGGAGAAATATAAAAGAATTACAGGCATACTAAAAGACGCAGGAATCTCTGTAAGTTTTTTTATTGACCCGGACCCTGTTCAGATAAAAGAGGCTTCCCATGCAGGAGCAGATATAGTTGAATTGCATACTGGCTATTACAGCGAGGCGAAGACCGATACAGACATAGTAAGGCTATTTGAAAAAATTAAGGATGCGGCTAATCTTGCACATGAACTTAAACTAAAAGCGCACGCCGGCCATGGGTTAAATTACATTAATATTAAACGATTTTCATCTATTCCTGCAATAAAGGAATACAGCATTGGGCATAGCATAATTGCCAGGGCAGTGATAGTTGGTTTGGATCAGGCAATCAGGGAAATGGTAAAGCTTGTAGCTCCTCTTTAATTAGTTCAATTTTTAAGTGTTATTTAGTATGATCTATGGTATTGGCGTAGACCTTGTAGATATAAAGAGGTTGGAAAAGGTAATTGATAGGTGGGGAAAGAGGTTTGTAAATAAAATTTTCACTGCCAGGGAGACTGATTTTTGTTTAGGAAGGTCACAATCAACGCCCCACTTTGCCATGCGTTTTGCTGCTAAGGAGGCTTTCTCAAAGGCCATAGGTCTGGGAATGAGGAAAGGAATACAGTGGCGGGATATAGAAATTACTCAAAATTCAAATGGCAAACCCGGGCTCAATATTACAGGCAAGGCCCTTGAATATTGTAATAAAGGAGGGATAGGTGGCCGGCATGTTACACTTTCAGACGAGGCTGATTATTGCATAGCTGTTGTTGTGCTTGAAACAAATTGTGCAGAAAACAAAACTAAGGGAATTGAAGGACCTTAAGCTTGGAAGGAATTATTGTAAAATATATCACTACATCAGTTGAAAAAAGCCTTTGGTTAGGCAAACAATTAGGAATACAATTAACCAAAGGTGATGTTATCGCATTAATTGGCGATTTAGGAGGCGGTAAAACATGGTTCACAAAGGGGGTGGCAATTGGACTTAATATTGAACCAAACGATGTAGTCAGCCCAACATTTACCCTTGTAAATGAGTATTATGGTAAATATCCCCTTTTTCACATGGATCTTTACAGAATGGATAATAAAGACCATTTCCTATCTTTAGATCTGGATAGTTACTTTTTAGGAAAAGGGATAGTCGTTGTTGAATGGGCAGACCGATGGCCAGGAGCGTTGCCTGATGAAAGAGTGCAAATTGACTTTAAGATGATAGACAATAACACAAGGGAGCTTAAATTTTATGGATTTCATGCCAGATCCAGGGCAATTATAGAGGCCTTAAAGAAAAAGGTAGGGAATGCTTTAAATAATTAAAAGCTGATGATCTCGTAGAAAGTCAAATATATTTTTCTAATATTTATAACTAATTGGATAAGATAATAATATGGCCTTAATAGTACAAAAATATGGCGGTACATCTGTCGGTACTATAGAGAAGATAAAGGCAGTTGCCCAAAGGGTAATAGAATCATGCAAAAAGGGAAACAAGCTTTTAGTGGTCCTTTCAGCCATGGCAGGTCAAACCGATGCCTTGATTAATCTCTCCAGACAGATAACCGAGATTCCTGACCCAAGAGAGTTAGATGTTTTAATGTCAACCGGAGAGCAGGTTAGTGTATCCCTCTTTGCTATAGCAGTTAAATCTTTAGGCTATAAATGCTGTTCACTCCTTGGATTCCAGGCCTCCATATACACTGATCAAACCTATGGAAAGGCAAGGATTAAAGAGATTTACACAGACCGTGTAATGAAGGAGTTGGATAGAAACAGTATTGTAACTATTGCCGGATTCCAGGGGGTTGACGATAGCAAAAATATCACCACATTGGGAAGGGGTGGATCCGACACTACTGCAGTAGCATTAGCAGCTGCATTAAAGGCGGATGTTTGTGAAATCTTTACGGATGTGGAGGGCGTTTATTCTGCCGATCCAAATCTATGCACCAATGCCAAGAAGCTTGATAAGATATCCTATGATGAGATGTTAGAGTTCGCAAGCTTAGGTGCGAAGGTTTTAGATATACGATCAGTTGAATTTGCAAAAAAATTTAATGTGCCGATACATGTCAGATCATCCTTTACGGAAAATGGGGGGACTATGGTAATAGCAGAGAATAAAGAGATGGAAAAGGTGCTTGTTTCAGGCGTGGTTTCTGATAAAAACGAGGCAAGAATTACCATATTAAAAATACCAGACAGGCCTGGAATAGCATTTGCTATATTTGATCCTATTTTCAGGGCAAATATAGTTGTAGATATGATTATCCAGAATACCAGCGCAGATGGTATAACAGATTTAACCTTTACAGTTACTAAGGCGGATTTCCAGGAGACCATGAGATTGGTCAATAAAATTGCCAAAAAAATAGGGGCATCAAAGGTTCTTGGAGATGAAGATATTGCCAAGGTATCAATTATTGGGCTTGGAATGAGGAATCATGCCGGTGTTGCCTACAAGATGTTTCAGACGCTTGCAAAGGAAAATATAAATATCAGCTTGATAAGTACTTCGGAGATAAAGATTTCCTGTGTTATAGAAGAAAAATACACTGAACTTGCAATAAGGGCCCTTCATGAGGCCTTTGGCCTTGGTAATGAAAAGGGAAAAGGTTAGCAATAGACAGATAGGCCTTTTAGTTCTCATTCTAACGTTGCTTTTAGGCCATGGAATAAAGTTTTTATCCTCCTCACAAAGTGTTTTAGGCGCTTCCAAGATAAAAAATGATTTTTTTATCCTAATAACAGGTGAAATAGAAAATCCTGGCGTCTACGCATTCAGCAAAAAACCTTCTCTAAGGCAAATTGTAGCTAAAGCCGGCGGATTTACGGCAAAATTGAAAGGCGCAAGGTGGGATAATAATCTCCCAAACATTAAAAGGAACATTAGTCTTAAAATAGGTATAGAAAAAGGGTATATATGCGCATCAACCAAATCTATCCAACCTGAATATAAGATAACTCTACGAGTTCCTATATCGATAAACACTGCTACTATGGAAGAATTAGAGTCTATTCCTTATATAGGGCCTTGCCTGGCTAAAAAAATATTTCAGTACAGATCTCTTCACGGCTCATTTAAAAGCATTGAGGAAATAATGAAACTGAACGGAATAGGAAAAGTACGCTTTTTAAAACTAAAATCTTTTATTGAAATATAGGAGATTAGGAAAAATAATGTCATTAAAAAAGGGTGTTACAGAATTATTAATTGGCCTGGGCCTTACCATTCTGTTCTTTATTATAGCCTTTACAGGTGTAGGTGGCTTTATTGATGATTTGGAGAAAAAGACCTTTGATTTACGATCTCAACTAACTGCCCCTGAAGAGATAGATTCCCATATTGAGATAGTGGAGATAGATGATAAAGATTTAGCTGAAATAGGGCCTTGTCCTTGGCCGAGAAATGTTATTGCAGAAGGGGTAAACAACCTTGTTATGGCAGGTTCAAAGGTGATTGCCTTGAATATGACCTTCAAGGGACCAGAAGCGAGCACTGGGTTAAAAACCATTAAAGAGCTCAAAAAGATGTATGATGATCTCGGGTTAAGCAGCAAAGGGCCTTCCGGTAAAACATTTTATGGTTTATTGAATAAGGCAGAGGCCAATGTGGATAGTGATACAAAATTGGCAGAGGTTTTTAAAAAGGCCGGTAATGTAATTCTGCCTGTTTCCTTTGATACATCGACTACGAAAAAAGATAAGGAAATTCCGGATTATATAAGAAAAAATTCACTTAAAATTGATAGTGGCCTATGGGATGAGGGATCAAATAGAGAGATAATGTGGCTTGCTAAAATAGAACAGCTTTTTCCATTTTTTGCAAATTCAGTTGCTGGAATAGGTCATAAGAATTTTTTCCCGGATAATGATGGATATATAAGAAATCAAGTTCACGCAATTGGGTATTTAGAAAAAGTTGTTGTCCCGTCATTTGCCCTTGCCATTGTTAAAGCGTTTAAGGACCTGAATGATGACCAGATAAAAATTGTCTCGGGGGAGAGTATTAATTTAAATATAAGCCCCTCAAGGGTTATCAGAATTCCAGCGGCAGATTTAAACATGTCAACAATGATAAAATGGAATAAAGGGCCAAGGGTCTCATTTCACACCACACCATTCAGAGATGTTTTTAATAAGAAATTTCAGACCAGCTTATTTAGAGACAAAATAGTCATTGTTGGGCCGGAATGTTCTGCTATTGAAAATAAGCTTATTACACCAATCTCAAATGATCTGCCCGGCGTAGAAATAGTAGCTAATTCTGTATCCAATATTCTTAAGGAGGCATTTTTTGTTAAGCCACAATGGACATTATATATTGAGTTAGCCGTTATCATTCTTTTTGGGCTGTATCTTGCATTTTTCCTGCCCAAAATGAACCTGTGGACAGGCGCATTTGCAACCATACTACTTCTTTTTTCATACGGAGCAGCATCTGTTATTCTGTTTTATAAT
>CBFDCD010000020.1:0-13305 GCA_965603225.1 uncultured bacterium | reverse complement strand
TTTATTTTGAATAGGGGAAGTTTATTCCTTGACAAAGAGCCTTTTAATGGGTGACCCTGTTTTTTTCTTTTTTTCTTGAAACAAGCTCTCTATTTCCCTATACTCTTTTTCTGAGTAGTATCTATCATTATTTTTTTACTGCTCTCCTGGCTTTTCAGCAGGATCATTAGCAAAAGGATTTTTATGAAATCCAGCTTCAACCTCATTATCTATAAAGGGCAATACCCTATTTCGTACCTCCTTATTTGGTTTTTTAAGCTCATGCAACGGTAAAAAAACTCTAAAACTGAAGGCATCATTTAAGTTGACCTTGAAAACAAAAACGTTATCTATCGTGATTAAGCATACAGCAGTTAACATGGTCAGTGTTCCGGAATGGTCTCTCTTTCTACAATAACCTGAAATATTACGCCTTTTCCTGTTTGCTGAATTTTGAATCTTGCAAACTAACATAAATACAGGAATTCAGCACTGATGAGCATATTCAGGATGGCCATTAATACCGGCATTGCAACTACATGAAATATCTTTAGCTTATAGGCAGGCTAAAATATCTCTCAATTCTTTTCCTGTACAAGTGTTATTGTGCTAAACAGTCTTAATAAAAAGGTCGCTGATGTTCAAATTAATTGGTAAATGGCTGAAGGTATATGAAGATGAAATAGGGCTGTTATTATGGACTGCCCTTCTCCTCTTCTTGATACGAAACTCTGCCGTCCTTTTTAACAATTTTGCTGAAACAACATTTCTTAAAAGATACGGAGTTGAATATCTACCCATAGTTAACATTGCAAACTCTATCACCGCTTTTTTTATTATGGGTATGTTAACGGGGTTTATGGGTAAGCTTCCTGGAAGCCGCCTTTTAAAGTATATGTTCCTGTTTTTTGGAATTATAGTTGCCGGAATGCGTTTCCTTATCCCTTTTGGCTTCGATCTTCTTTACCCTATTCTATTTGTCATGAAGGCTCAATTTGAAGCACTCCTTTCCCTTGTTTTTTGGAACTTTGCCAATGACCTTTTTCACACAAGACAGTCTAAAAGACTATTTCCACTTGTAACTGCAGGTGGTGTAATTGGGTCGATTACAGGAAGTTTTGCCACCCCTTTCTTAGCCAAAGTCACATCCCTTGATAATCTCATGCTTGTATACCTTGGTATCTCACTCTTTGGGGCAATGACTGCAAAAAGAATGGGGACTCTTTTTCCTGCAATCCTGCTGTCTGACAAAAAGATAAAAAAGGGAGGGAAAAAAAATACAATCATAGATGAATTCAAAAAGGTATTACCCCTTATCAAAGAGTCAATGTTATTAAAAATACTCATTATGCTGACCCTTATGCCTAACATTGTTATTCCAATTTTGAATTACCAATTCAATTTCGTTATAGATCAGGCCTTTGCAACAGAGGGGAAAATGCTTGAATTTTTTGGCTATTTCCGTGGCGTATTGAATATAGTGAGCCTAATTATACTTTTGTTTGTAGGAAGAATATATGGACGTTGGGGTCTTCCAGTAGCGCTTATGTTTCATCCCTTCAATTATATGGTGGCATTCATGGCCTTTCTACTGCGTTTTGATATTTTTTCCGCTATTTACGCCAGGATATCCGTAAATGTACTCAGAACAACAATAAACAACCCTGCCAGGGCTGTGCTGATGGGATTATTTCCTAAATCCTATAGAACCGTGATTATGCCCTTTCTAAGGGGGACTGTAGTAAGGGTAGGCGTACTTGCCGGATCCGGTTTTATAATGGTATCTGAAGGATTAATTCATCCCAGATATCTCTCTATTGTGGCAGCCATATTTACAGGAGCATGGATTGTCACAACTATTAAACTCAAAAGAGGTTATCCGAAAATACTATCCGATTTAATTTCAAGGGATATGATAGACCTGAAGTCTATGGAAGAAAAGGATTCAGGAAAAATCTTCATGGACAAGAATGCACAGTTTCTCTTAATCAAAGATTTTTTATCGTCCCGCGGAGATGCATGCCTTTGGTACGCTCACTTACTGAAATCCCTTTCAGTGAAAAATCTCGATGGGCTCATCCTTCAGGCGCTTAAAAATCAGGATGATAAGACAAAGGCAAGGCTCATAGCCCTTCTTCCACCGGAGGCAGAGGAAAAGGTCGTTAATGAATTAGCTGAACTGGTTGATCCGGAAAAACCAGATCTAACGGTATCCATTATAAATGCAGTAAATAAATTTCCCTCAAACATTTGCACGAGCTTAAACCTAAAAGTCTGTGAGACAATAGAGTCTCCAGAAATAAGGGCCTATGCAGTAATTGGTCTCTTTAAGCAAAATCCCAAAAAATACGGAAAAGTTATTGATTCATGGTTAGGATCAGAAGATATAACAGAAAGAAAGGCAGGGGTTATTGCCGCAGGCAGTTCAGGAGATGACTCCTATATTTCCCGATTAAAGAATTTATTAACCGAAGAAAGCAATGTGCCAATAGTGCCTTTTATATTTAAAGGACTTCACGGCCTGGGGGCTGAAAATTTAAATACATTGGCCCTCCCTTATTTCTCTCATCCCCTGGAATCGGTCCGTTCAACGGCCCTGGAAATATTTGAGATAATTGATGATGAAACATTGAAAGAGGTAATCAAATTAATAGGCGATGCCTCAGAAAAAATAAATGAATTGGCAAAAACGAAAATTGAGACATCTTCCTACTATAATGCCGTGGTCCTCGTTGAATCTCTTACTACACCGCAACGTAGCATCAGGGAGGGCATATTTTACTTATTGAATTCCCTGAATATAAAAAATCTGGATATTATTAAATTTGCCAATTCTCAAATGAGAGACAGTTATAGCTACTTAGCAGAGAAGGATGCCTTGCAAAGGCTTGCCAATGGACATAAAACCGAATTACTTTCAGACCATTTAGACCAGGAACGATTATTAAAGATTGAAAACATACTGAGAGTACTTGCTGTTCAGGATAATTCCGGAAGCATGAGGATCGTATGGAGGGGTATATTTTCAAAGGACACAAATCAGCGGGCTAACAGCTATGAGGCGCTGGATGACCTTTTAGATAAATCCTTGTCTAATGCAATGATGCCCCTGCTTGAACATTCCTCTCCTTCGCAGGCCCTTGAAATAGGAAGAAAAAAATTTAAACTACCTGAGTTTAACCATGATGAGGCTGCCATTTATCACTACTTTTTAACTGAAAAAGATTGGTTAACAATCGTTCTTGCCCTGCATATGGCTGGGGAAAAGGCTGTAGAGATGGCAGGCAAAAACACAATTACCGAGCTTGCCGAATCAGAAAATATACATATTCGTCAAATGGTCCGATTGATATTAGATAAACAGCAGGGTAATTCCGTTAATAAGGAGAAAAAAATGGGTACAGAAATCACTATTCCAGATAAGATACTCCATCTGAAGGGTGTAGAAATATTCAAAGACCTGTCTGTCAGGGAATTGGCTGCTATTGCGTCAGTAACAGAGGAAATAGTTTTGCCTGAAAAAGAAATCGTGATAAGAGAGAGTGATTACGGGGAAACTATGTACCTTATTATTACAGGAGATGTATCCGTTATTAAAGGGTTAGGTAAGGCCAATGAAATTGAACTTGACCGCATTGCAGCAGGTGACTATTTTGGGGAAATGGCCCTTTTTGAAGATGTAGTTCGGTCAGCGTCTATCCGCACAGAGCGAGAGACCCGTCTCCTGGTCTTGAATAAGATTGAATTCAAGGAGATCGTGAGGGAATACCCTAAAATTGCCATGAATATTTGCAGGATACTTAGCGAACGAATCCGTAAACTTCATAGAAAAATAATAATTTAAATATGGCAATTATTCAGGATAAAAAATCGGTATCCGTTTACGGTTACCTGTTCATGGTTCAATGGCCCAGGCCCAATAAATTCAATGATCTGATTATCAAAATCAGGAACACTGAGAATACAATAAAACGGTGAGCCTGGAATGTACAAGCGGTTAAAGAAAAACAAAGCGGAGTGGACAAAACTTACCAGGCTTTGTGAGAACCAAGATATGATTTACCACACCATTACCATTACAAAATTTTGCAACAAAATTAATCTATACTATAGTAAAAACAGGGAGATCAAACTTTCCTGTTACATGTGTTTCAATGAAATGTTAACCCCACATTCTAATAGAAAAATATCATGAGAATAGCCTTCTTAATGGACAACATAAAATTCATTACCCCCGAAACTGAGACCACCAGTTATATGATGTATGAATGTAACCAAAGGGGACATACGGTCTATTTCCTTGAGCCCCATGATATCTACATCCGAGGCCATGAAGTAGTAGCAAGGATGAGAAACGTCACTGTATCGCCTGATCTTTCAATGAAAGAATACTGGCAGTCATTGATAAGCTGTCTAAAAAAAGACGAGCTTATCTTTGAAAAGGTTACCGAGCTTGATGCACTTTTTCTAAGGAAGGACCCGCCCCTCATTTATCAAACTATGGAGTTTCTTGAACCGGCCAACTCCAAGGTTTTCATGATAAATAGTACTACAGGTCAAATTATAGGCAACAGCAAACTCTACACCCTTAACTTTCCTGACATTATACCAGAGACTCATGTTTCCAGAGACCCTGAACGAATTAAGAAAATTATTGATGATTTTGGCGGCGCTATGGTAATAAAGCCCTTGCAGAGATATGGGGGACAAGGTGTAATTAAGGTCAGCAATCGTGACCGTGAAAACCTCGTTTCATTGATCAATTATTACACAAATTCTTACAAGCCTTACCCGGAACGTGAGCCTATTATGGTCCAGGAGTATCTGGATGTCGTAAAAAAAAAGGGCGACATAAGAATTCTCATGTTGAGCGGTGAAATAATTGGCTCCATGAGAAGGATCCCCAAGGAAGGGGATTTCAGGACAAATATACATGCCGGAGGGACGGCATATAAGCATGAGATAACAGACAAAGAAAGAAAAATATGCTCGGTCATCCGGGAAAAATTGATTAATGACGGTCTGTTTTTTGTCGGTATTGACATAATAGGAGAAAAGCTTGTTGAAATAAACTGTGTAAGCCCTGGAGGAATTCCAAGGATAAACCGACTCAATAAGGTAAAACTTGAGTCCAAGGTAATTGATTTTGTTGAACAAAAGGTTCAGGAGAGATTGGCATCGGGTTATTAAAAAAGAAGATATGACGGTAATGACATTAAAAACTACGGCGTCACTGCTAAACTTTAACAGCTTCCTGCCGTCCTTTCGCAGGAGTAAGGAGAGCGAAAATTAAAAATGTAATTAAAAATGCCCTGTTTATTATATCTGCGATTTTACTGTTAATCTTTGCAGGAACCTCGTGCAGCAAGAATGAGGAAGTGCGTATGCTTAAAATAGGCCTGCCGGAAGAACCTAAGACGCTTAATATCTGGCTTGCAAGCGACGCGAACTCCCACAAGGTTTTGTCCCAGATCTATCAGCCACTATTCGTTCGTGACCCTGATTCGCTAAAGCTAATCCCATGGCTGGCAGAAGGAGAGCCAATTTTTGATGAGACATCTCTCTCGTATACAGTAAGGATTAAGGAGGCGAAGTGGTCTAATGGTTCAGAGCTGACATCAGAAGATGTAGTCTTTACCGCTAACCTTATTAAAGACTTTCGGGTCCCCAGGTATATATCAAGGTGGGATTTTATCAAAAAAATTGATACACCGGACAAACGGACAATCCGATTTTACCTCAATGAGCCAAAGGCTATCTTTTTAACCAGAACACTGCTCACCGCTATAGTTCCTAAAAGTGAATGGGCCGTAGTGGCTAAGACTGCAAAGGAGGCTGGAAAACCTCTTATAACTTTGCTCAATCACAAAATCGAAAGTCCGTTAAGCAGCGGACCATTCATATTTAAGGAGTGGAAACAGGGGGCATACATATTCCTTCAGAAAAATAAATTTTTCTTTGGTACTGGTAAAAATATTGGCGGGCGTTTAATAGGTCCGAATATAGATGGTATAATATTTAAGATATTCGGCACCTCCGACACGGCTATTCTTTCCCTGAAAAAGGGAAGCATTGATATGTTTTGGTGGAATGTCCAGCCTGGCTATCTTGATGATTTAAAAGAACATAGTGATATAAAAATATTTTCCAATGAGAAAAACGGGCTTTACTATATGGGATTCAACGTCAGAAAAAAACCATTCGATGACGTTAACCTAAGGCGTGCCATTGCTACGTTAATAGATAAAGGATTTATTATCTCCAGAATTCTTCAGGGATACGGGGTAAAAATGAATTCTGTTGTACCTCCTGGCAACCAGTTCTGGTTCTGCCCAGATGTGCCTAAATATTCTGATGGAACTGACAGAAAAGAACGCATAAAAAAGGCTCATGAAATACTGAATGCTGCCGGCTACACCTGGAAAATACCACCTGTTGATAATGATGGTAACGTGGTCAGTGGAAAAGGAATATGTCTCCCAGACGGACAACCTATGCAAAAATTTACTATATTAACACCTCCTGCTGATTATGATCCACTTAGGGCATTAAGTGGCACAATAATTCAGGAATGGCTTAGGTCGGCAGGAATCCCGGCCACAGCGAAGCCAATGGCCTTTGGTTCCTTGATTCAACAGGTAAAGGGAAGACACCAATTTGATACCTTTATACTCGGGTATGGGAACCTGAATTTAGACCCGGATTGGATAAGAAATTTCTTTTATTCCGGTAATGACAAGAGAATGGGATGGAACATGAGTGGATATAGAAATCCTGAGTTTGATAGTATAGCTATAGAGTCCTCCGGAACAATGGATAAAGAAAAACGTAGAGAATTAATCTGGAAAATGCAAAAAATCATTTTGCGTGATGTTCCATATATTCCACTCTATAATCCAAAATTAAATGAGGCTGTTCGGACTGATAAATTCGAGGGATGGGTTGATACGATCGGAGGTATCGGCAATATCTGGTCATTATGTACTGTTATGCCAAAATAATTCGCTTATTTACTATCAGCCGGGAACCCCAAAAGCACTTTTAACCGACACGAGGTTACTATAATATTACCATGGAATTGCTCAGGTACATTTATCGTAGGCTTATTCAAATTGTTATTATCTTTTTTGTTATACTTACGATATTATTTTTTCTCTTTCACCTCGCCCCTGGAGATCCTGTATCCAGGATGGTTGATCCCAATTTAACGCCAGAGGATGCACAACTAATAATTAAAGAGTTAGGCTTGGATCAACCACTGTGGACGCAATACCTTTATTATTTAAAAAATTTCGTAACAGGCCACTTTGGATTTTCCTTTCATTATGGGCAACCAGTAATAGATATTATTGGAAACCGTCTACCCAACACTATTTTACTATTTACAACCGCTATTATTCTTTCTGCCTTTGTTGGCATCTTTTTTGGAAAAATAGCAGCCTGGCATAAGGGTAATAAAACAGATACATTTATGACCCTTGGCGCATTAATCACCCATACTGTTTTCCTCCCGTGGATTGCCCTGATCATGATCTGGATATTCGCCTATAAGCTAGGGTGGTTCCCGATAACAGGTATGATTTCCGAGGAGGTATGGCTTAATCCCAATGCCGGTGTTTGGTGGAAAATGATTGACGTTCTTCACCATATGGCGCTACCCCTTGTCACATTATTCCTTATCCACTTCGGGAGCTATCTTCTTATCATGCGAAGCAGCATGCTCGATACGCTAAAAGAGGATTATATACTTACAGGGAGGGCAAAGGGCCTTCAGGAAAAGGTAATTAGAGATCACCATGCTGCACCAAATGCTGCGCTTCCCGTGGTGACAAGTGTAGGCTTAAGTCTTGCCTTTTCCATTAATGGAGGCGCTCTGACGGAAACAGTGTTTACATGGCCGGGTATAGGCAGAGAGCTTGTGTTTGCAGTAAGTCACAACGATTACCCCCTGGCCCTGGCATCATTTCTACTTATAGCCATTGTCGTACTTCTTTCAAACCTCGTGGTAGACATTCTCTATGCCTACCTCGATCCAAGAATTAGATATTGACGGAAAAACTGATGAATGCAGCTCAATTAAGCACGGATAAAACAATTTCAAAAAGGCCCCACTGGATTAACCGTTTCCTCGAAGGCTGGTCCATCTACAAAAAAAACTTTTTAGGCAGAATAGGCATGGTTCTTCTTGCCATTTTCGCACTTATGGCGCTCTCCAGCTTTATCCCACCTAAAATAGATCCCATGTACGAGCCAATGTCAGGTGTTGATCCATATATCTCAAAGGCAACAGGCCCGAGCATGAGACACTGGCTTGGAACTGACTTTATCGGCAGAGATCTGTTCAGTCAGCTTTTAGTTGGCGCCAGGATAGCATTCTTGGTGGGAATTTCAGCAGCATTTATGAGCGTATTTCTTGGAACTGCTATTGGCATGATAGCTGGATACGCAGGTAAATTTATAGACACCCTTCTTATGAGGCTGGCGGATATTATTATGGTCATGCCATCACTTTTAGTTTTACTTATGCTTTCCGCACTCTTCAGCAAGCTCAGCATCTGGTTCATTGTGCTGTTTATTGCCTTGTTTCGTTGGCCCGGTGTATCTCGGGTAATAAGGTCACAGACCCTTTCCTTGAAACACAGACCTTTTATTGAGGCTGCACGGGTTGCAGGGGCCTCTCACCTGAGAATAATATTCAGG
Organism: uncultured bacterium; assembly: GCA_965603225.1. GTDB lineage: Bacteria > Desulfobacterota > DSM-4660 > Desulfatiglandales > B25-G16 > M55B121. The sequence goes on along the minus strand of CBFDCD010000020.1, from coordinate 4,626 downwards.
CATATAATGCCAAATGTACTGCCCCTTTCGTTTCTATATATGACCTTTCAGGTAACCTCCGCAATCATTATTGAAGCTGCCTTGGCCTTCTTAGGATTCGGCGACCCAAGCACGGTCAGCTGGGGTATGATGCTTCAATGGGTATGGAAAACAGGGCATATGTTTAAGGCTCCTTATTGGTTATTACCTCCTGGTATTTGCATATCATTGATCACCTTGTCTTTTTATATGTTAGGTCGTGCCATGGACGAAGTTCTTGATCCGAGACTGAGGAAAGAAGGAGAGAGCTATTAAAATGACTTTACTGGAGGTAAGAAACCTGGACATCGATTACCATGTGCAAGGAGGTACTCTTAAAGCAGTTGAGGGAGTTTCATTTTCCTTGAAAAAAGGGAGATCTTTAGGCTTTGTCGGTGAATCCGGTTGTGGAAAAACCACACTTGGGATGGCTCTCATGAGATTATTGCCCTCCAATGGCTTTATCAGTGACGGTCAAATAATCTTTGATGGCGAGGACATGCTTAAAAAGAATGAAGAGGAAATGAGAAAAGTCAGATGGAAGAAAATCTCCATGATATTTCAGGCGGCAATGAATGCACTCAATCCTGTTCAACGGGTTGGCAACCAAATTGTAGAGGCAATAACGACGCATAGCCCTTCTTTAGAAAAGGATGTGGCATTCAAAATGGTGGAAGATCTTTTTCAATTAGTCGGCATCCCGAAAGATCGCATAAAAGATTACCCCCATCAATACAGCGGGGGAATGAAACAAAGGGCCATTATTGCAATGGCCCTTGCTTGTAAACCTGAATTGATCATAGCTGATGAGCCTACGACAGCACTTGATGTTATTGTTCAAGACCAAATTTTACAGGAGATTAAAGGCCTTCAAAAAGAATTTCAAATAAGTATTATTTTTATATCTCATGATATAAGCGTTGTAGCAGATGTTTCCCATGAGATAGGCATAATGTATGCTGGAAAATTGGTCGAATACGGTAATACAGAAGAGGTTTTTGAATCTCCAAGACACCCCTATACAAAGGCCCTTCTCTCATCCTATCCTACCTTAAACGGAGAAAAAAATATGCTTACACCTATCCCGGGTGAGACCCCGAACCTTATGAACCCTCCGGCTGGTTGTCGTTTTTTTGACCGCTGCCCAGCTGCCATAAGCGCATGTAAAAACAAGCCGTCAAAATGGGTAACAATAAACCCCAATCATAAGGTTCTCTGTTATCAGTGCGGGAGGGAATGCGGTATATGAGGGTATATTTGATAGTAATAGGACACAGTTAAAGGACATTAAATGGTGAAGGACAGCGAGGCTATCCTCAAGCTAAATTATATTGTCAAGAAATATAAAACCAAGGGCACTTTTTTTGGGGCACAAAGCAAAGAGGTTATTGCCCTTAACAGTATATCATTGAAGATATTTAAAGGAGAAATATTCGGCCTTGTTGGGGAAAGCGGAAGTGGGAAGACCACGGTGGGACGTCTTATTTTAAAACTGGAAAAACGTGACGGCAGCGAAACCAGACAGGAACGAATATTAGTGGGCGCCGCGTGGGTGGTAGGCCTAAGGGGAAATATATCTGGATGGCCAAGAAATCTTATCTCTAAGGGGGGATAAGCTAAAGGAGTTCCCGAGGAGAGTTCAAATGATTTTTCAGGACCCTTACCAATCTCTTAACCCCCAGCTTTCAGTCCTTGATGCCGTATCAGAACCTTTAATCATTCATAAAATAGGAAATAACCATACAATAGAGAAAATTACTTGGAAAGCCATGAGATCAGTAGGCCTTTCTCCGCCTGAAGACTTTATAAATCGCTATCCCCATCAACTAAGCGGTGGACAAAGACAGAGGGTTGCCATAGCCCGTGCCATGATTTTGAAACCAGAGATTGTTGTCGCCGACGAGCCAACCTCCATGCTTGACGCATCTATTTCCGCGCAAATTTTTAATATTCTCCTTCAAATGAGGAAGAAATCAAATATTACATTTCTTTTTATAACCCATAGCCTTGCTGCAGCACGCTATCTATGCGATCGTATCGCTGTAATATACAAGGGTAACCTTATGGAAATTGGGCCGGCAGAGGAAATTCTTCACAATCCTAAACACCCATACACGCAGGCACTTATAGATGCCCTTCCTAAATTAGACCTTTCCAGCAGCAAGAAACGTTATAACAGCCTTCGTAGGGTAGAACGTATTGTTAAAGAAAATGCAGGATGTCCTTTTTTTAGCAGGTGCAATGTTTCCGATGAAAAAAAATGTGGACAAAATATACCTCCCATGAAGGAATTAGGAAAATCTCATTCAGCAGCTTGCTTTTATGCTTAATATGGAATATTGCAGGTAATATTTAACCATAAATAACTCTCTGTAATTTTTGCTAAAATGCTATGGTAAGAACATGAAACTCCCTTTTGTCATATCCATACCACACTGTTCGAGCAGGGTTCCTGAAGAAATAGGGCAATCCATGGTACTCAACGATTTAGAAATACAGGAATCTGTAGACTCTGGTTCAAGGGAAATTTTTCAATCCCTTCCTGTCGAAGCTGTCCTTTCTGCCCAATGGAGCCGTCTAACAATAGACCTGAACAGAAATCCTGAACGGCGAGATAAAAAAGGTGTGATCGCTCAGGTCGACTACTATGGGCGATCCATCTATAACTCAGGTTTTATTTTGGACGAAAAGGAAATAAAGCGAAGGCTCGCAAAATATTACTGGCCTTTTCATAACAGGTTAATGAAGGCCTTGGAGCGCCCTCATATTAAGGCATTATTTGACTGCCATTCTCTTAACGGGATAGGTCCTGCCGAGGCCCCGGACGTTGGGGAAAAAAGGAAAGACATTATCCTGAGCAATAACGGAGATAAAAATGGAAACTCAGACGGAAATCGTGGTAAAATAACCTGCCCCTCCGAATACATGCACATGATGAAAAAGATCTTTGAAAAAAAAGGTTTTTCTGTTTCAATAAATGACCCGTATGCAGGTGGTTTTATTATGAAACATTATGGTAAAAAATTCGCTTTTAATGGAAAAATAAGCATACAGGTAGAAATTAATCAAAATCTCTGTTTAGCCCCTTCTTCTAAACATCTTTCCAAAGATAGGGTTAATCATATTAAAAATCGGGTACTACAAGCTTTTTTAGAAATTGCAGGCAAACTTTACCTTGCCCATGATGAAAATACCGGGCAAAAGTATAGCTTTTTTCAAGAGTAACAGTTTGGCTGTAGTATTTTAGAGTGTTAGTGCCTTTGTGACTTTGTGACTTAACTAATATCTTTAAGATTTATGCCCGTAAAATTTGTAGGCGGAGATAAGAAAATGAAATGGAAAAAAAAGTTAGGATTAAAACTTAATTTAATCGTAATAGCTGGAAATTTAATCGGGGCCTTGCTTGCCTACATGTATTTTTCCCAAATTAATCCAATTTTTCATACCAGACATGCGACTATTCCCTTCTATGCACACCTCTTTTTTATTATCGGTACCATTTTTCTTATCCTAAGCGCACGGTTTGTGGCTGAACGTTGGGCATCACCTCTCATAAAATTCCTTAAAGGCGAGGCAACAATAGATTCGTTAGATGATCAATTCGCCCGTAAACTTAAAAGCAGGGCGATTCAAATGGCCCCTTTTTCAGCAATCCTTACATTTCTTGCATGGTTAGCCGCTGGATTCATCTTTGGTCTATTGGAACCTGTTGTCTCTCAGATTTTGTTAGGCATAGAGCCACCTGACCTGATCTCCTGCATGAGGAGATTCTTTGGAATAACCATTATCGGCGGTTCTGTTACCACATTGTTTATTTATTTCGCCATAGAAAGCATATGGCGACAGGCTATACCGGAATTTTTCCCAGAAGGAAACCTCAATCAAGTAAGGCATATATTTAAACTCCACGTAAAGACAAGGCTTCTTATTGTTTTTATTTCCATCAGCCTGGTCCCCCTTCCCTTGCTTGGCATTGCCGCGCACTCAAAGGCCCAGGCATTACATAGTGCGGATGCAATATCGAGAGCACGAATACTGTCCTCTTTGTCCTTAGAGATTGTTTTCATAACTGCTATTGCTTTAGTCACCTCGATACTATTGTCTCTATTTGTATCAAAAAGTGTTTCAATACCCCTGAATAATATTGAAAATGCCATGAAAGAGGTGGAAAAGGGTAATCTTGACGTACGCGCAAAGATTATATCCAACGATGAAATTGGTTCTGTTGCAGAGGGATTCAATTTAATGGTGAGCGGACTTAAGGAGTCTGAATCTATAAAGGATTCCTTTGGAAAATATGTTAGTTTGGAGATAAGAGATGAGATTCTTTCAGGGCGGGTGTCCCTTGATGGAGAGATGAAGAGGGTAACCCTGCTATTTTCAGACCTCAGGGACTTTACCCCATTTGTTGAGTCTACCCATCCAAAACAGGTAATCGCAATAATGAATCAATATTTTACAGAAATGACAGAGTCCATAAAAAAATACCGTGGCCTGGTTCTCCAGTATGTCGGTGACGAAATTGAGGCGGTTTTTGGCGCCCCTGTCAGATATGACGACCACCCTGATATGGCGGTTGAAGCAGCATTAGAGATGAGAAAACGTATT
>CBFDCD010000019.1:0-13331 GCA_965603225.1 uncultured bacterium | reverse complement strand
AGGATTTCACCCCTGTATTTCTGGTAACCAAGGCCTATAATCTCCTAACAACTTTTGGTGTACTCTCCTTTATCCCGTTAAAGACAAGAATGAATTGGAGGTGGGTAGACATAAGCACATAAAACTCTCTCTTTATATCTCAGTGCATTTTGCAGTTTTTGTCAGGTTATGCAACGGTTATAAAGTTGTATGGTTATCATTCAACATGTTATAATATTCATTGTCAACTATAAAATTAAATGATTTATCAAGAACCTCGATTTTCTGATATAGAAATCAAAGCTGTTTGTGTAGTTCTTGTCAGGCCATGCAACGGTCTCGGTTTATTATGTCCTTTTGAGATGCTTTGCAAAATTATATTGAAATTAAAAGCAAAAACTTGAAGAAAATCGTAATGTTATGAGACCTTATTCTATCGGGAAACCTGCGGAAAGGTTACTTATTGCTTGAGTTTGTATAAAAGTTACAGCAAATTACACTAAGAATATGTGTGAGTCAATAAAAAAAATATTTTACACTGATTATTTTCGGGAATTTTTGGAAATTAAGAAAGGGCTCTGGTGTCAAACCTTGATAGGGAGTTTAGTAGAGACGCATAGAATGGAAAAAAAATATGTAATCGTGAACCCGTGAACGGATACAAAAATATGAGTATTATTTACCGCAGAGATAAAGCGATTTTCATTTTTGTTTTTTTGTGGCTCGAGCGCAGCAGGTGGTAAAAATTGACTGGCGCAATTTTATGCTCTTTCCCAAAATGAGTGGGTAAATTATCCCCCTCATTTACACCCTCACCCTCCCCTTAATCCCCTCCCATCAAGGGAGGGGAAAGAAAGAGATTTACCCCCATAAAGAGAGGGAAAGAAGAAGAGAAACTCACATCAAGGGAGGGGAATTTACCCACTTGAAATGAGAAGGAACTCAATTTTTATCATTAGATATTGAACAAATCGGTCACAAAAGATGAATCAGCACCCTTGAGTCGTGAACTGCTATGAAATTACTTGCCAATTGCCTTTAATATAGCACGGGCAAATTCTATCTCTGTTTTTGACCCGACAATGCTGTCTTTTTCATTGATTACAGTATGAGGCACACCATGGACATTATACTTGTTGACTAAAAATGAAAACTCCCCGCCATCTATCATGTCAGCAGTAATATTATCGTTTACCATGGCAAATCGGTGAACGGTGCGAACTGCACCGGGACAATAGGGTCATGTAGGGGAAATCAAGACCTTCAGGTGAACAGGTTGATCAATCTTATTTAATTCTGCCATGACATCATCGCTGAGTTCGGCATCTCTCTTTCCAATGTTCATAATGTCCTCTATGAGGACATTAAACTCATACCCCCCAGGCACTCCATAAAAGTGTATGCCATAGTCTTTATCGCCCACGAGGACTGTGGCCGGTATTTTATCAACTCCATATTTTTTTGCGAGGTCAGCATCCGCTACAAAGTCATAAATATCAAGGTGTATCTTATCCGAAATAGACGAAATCTCCTCAAGAATATCTCGTGTTGCTCCACAGTACTGACATTCCATTTCCTGAGTGAAGAAGATGATCTTGATTTCATTTTCAATGGTCTTAAAGATATCTATCAATTTTTTTGTGTCTTTGTCTTTCAACATTCCCATGGCATACCTCATTATATGAGAGTTTTTTCTACAAGATAATTATATGCAGATAATGCAGCCTTTGCACCTTCACCTGCAGAGATCACGATCTGCTTGTGCGCAACTGTGGTAACATCACCTGCCCCAAATAAACCGTCCACATTGGTCCGGCATGAGCAATCTACAACAACTTCACCCTGCTTGTTTAATTCGGCTAAGTTTTTAACCGGGTTACTATTAGGCAGAAGACCTATTTCAACAAAAACCCCCTCTGCGATAACCTCTTTCTCTTCACCGCTATCTCTGTTCCTTAAAACTACTCCTGTCACCTGGTTTTTGCCCTCGACCCGGACAAACTGATAATAATCAAGAAAGGTTACTTTGCCGCTACTCCGTATCCTTTCTTGAAGAGACGCGTCTGCCTGCCAACCCTTAATAAAATTCACAATAGTAATCTCTGCCCCTACCTTTAGCAGATCCATGGCAGTAGTAAATGCCGAATTTCCCCCTCCAGCTATCACCACCTTTTTTCCCTTATAAAAAGGTGCATCGCATGTTGCGCAATAAGCGAGCCCCCTGCCTACCAATTCTTTTTCTCCAGGGATGCCGAGTGGTCGATGTCGTTTTCCAGTGGCAAATATTACAGAATGACCTGAATAACCCTGTCCGTTATCCGTAATAATCCTGAATATATTATCCTCTTTTTTGATCTCCGCAACATCACAGTTGAGGCATACAGGAACATCAAAGCTCTTTACGTGATCCTCAAAACTATCGGCAAGGTCTTTGGCATTAATATTCTGAAAGCCTATCCAATTCTCAATTTCCGAAGTTTCTCTAACCTGGCCTCCAAAATCTTTTGTGATAATGGCAAGATTCATCATTTTCCGAGACGCATAAACCGCCGCAGTCATTGCAGCGGGACCTCCGCCTATAATAATAACATCGTAGGTCTCGCCCTGTTCCGGCTTCTTTGCCCCTTCCAATAATGAGGTGTCTAAAGAAAAATCTGGAAAATCCATTTCATCCTCCAATCAATTTACTTCTTTAGATGTTTTATGAGTTCCAAAGAAAGTTTTTTTAAATGCCCTTTTTCTTCTTCAATCAACTGGCCAATCAACTCACGGCCCTTTGTTTCATCAGTTGCATCTTGAATGGTAAGAAAAAAGATTATAGAATCCTTTTCGAACTGAATACCAAATCTCAATGTATCCTCAGCGCTTTTTACCTGGGATAACTCGTCTTCCAGATTAAAGTCTGACCTGAAGACATTCATATCAGCCACCATGTGTAGGTATTTGCTCATCTCGTTTTCTGGGTCCCAAACAGTACCGGCAGCGGCTTCCTTGGGCACCTGTTCTTTTAGCTCAGTAAATTTTTTGAGATGTTCAAGCTCGTCTTTGGCAAGGGAGGCTAAAAGGGTCTTGGTATCTTTATCATCAATGAGCGCCATGGCCCTTTCGTAAAATCGATTTCCGTTTTCCTCAATGTGAATCGCTATCTGGAATATTTCATGTGCATTAAATCCATAAACCAAAGTAATACTCTCCCTTGTTTTTTATTATTCCTCTTTCTCGAAATCGTCTTTTTGGGCGCCGCAGACTGGACATGTCCAGTCGTCCGGTATGTCCTCAAATGCCGTTCCTGGTTCTACTCCATTATCCGGATCGCCCTCTGCAGGGTCGTAAATGTAACCACACACCTGACAAACGTACTTATCCATAATATTTTCTCCTTATTCTATAATATAAAATTACAATTATTCCTTAATATATGTTGGCGCCGCCTTTGGTGATTTACCTTTTTTTACAAGATGATAATAGGCATAGGTCATTGGTTCGCTATCACTGATAATATCTGCATCAACTACCTTTCCAATATATATAGTATGTGTTCCCATATCAACTTCTTTTTCTACTTTCACCTCCAAAAAGGCAACACTGTTTTCCTCGAGAATAGGGTTTCCGAGCTGGGAAACCCTGTGTTTTACCCCATCTAATTTGTCAATGTCCCTACCACATTTAAAACCAAAACGACCTATAAACACCATTCCGGTCTCTTTTCCCAGGACATTTACCACAAAGGAACGACACTCTTTAATAAACTCGTGGGTGTAGTTTCCCTTGTTGATACTTACTGCCATGGTAGGTGGCTCCGATGTAATTTGAAACACTGTGTTTGCTATCTGGCCGTTTAATTTTCCATCCTTGCATGCGGTAACAACGTAGAGTCCGTAACTAAGTTGGTGAAGGGCTTTTGGGTTCATATAATTCTCCTTTTTTATTTTGGTATGATAATTATATCATTCCACATGCAATATCGCAATAAAAATGGACAGGAGTCTTTTCTTAAACGATTGGTGTCTTCCGGCCCGTAGGGGAGTGGGCTGAAGAAAAGAGCTCCTGTCCGGTAGGTGTTGACAATTACGTAGATAGATGCTGCTATCTATTGAGCTAATACTTGCATGGTATGCATTAGGCAACCTCAAGCTCTCTTCTGGCAGCCATATCAAAGAGGACTCTTTCTCTTGCCTTATCAATTCCAAGGGCATGCCTCTTTTTATCTATGTGATCAATCATCATATGGGCCATCTCATAAGGGTCCACTGTAAATCCCCATTTGCCAAAACCCAATTCCTCAAGACCATCAAACAACAGTTTATGGAATTTTGTATCCTCTACAATAGGAAATGTAACTCCAAAAACAGTATATACTCCTGATGCCACAAAATAATGACCAATAGAGATTGCCTTTTCACTCATCCACTCAGGGGCCGCTCCTGCTACTGGAAGCTCGGCTATGCTTTCCCCTAATCCACCTACCTTTACCATTTCAGCCAGAGCAATCAGGATACGGCTATTGTCAACGCAAGAGCCTACCCCTAAAACAGGCGGCATTCCCACTGTCTCGCAAACCTCAGAAAGGCCTGGCCCTGCAAGATGAGCTGCCTCAGGCTTGTAAAGCCCGGCCTTTGCAAGGGCAATCTGCGAACATCCGGTCTGCACAACAAGCACATCATTCTTAATCAGCTCCTTAACCATTTCTACATGGACCCAATCATGCCTGACCCTCGGATTTGTGCAGCCTACTACGCCTGCAACTCCCCGTATCCTGCCATTTATGATGTTCTGGTTTAATGGGCTATAGGAGGATCTGAATGTTCCTCCAAGCATGTAGTTTATATACTCATGGGAAAAGCCATGTATTCCCATTGTGGTTATGTTTGGTATTTCAACAGGGAGTTTCCTGTTCTTAAAACGTTCAATGGCCATTTTGATAATAGTGTCAGTGCACTTCCTTGGTTTGTGATCATCAAATTCTATGTGTTCCGCACCCTCAATATGGCATCTTGGATTTGTTGTAAAGAGTTTAGAACCATAGCATTCCGCAACCTTAGCAAGTCCCTGCTTAATGCACTGCACATCCACGCCCATGGCGTCAACCGCACCGGTTACCAAAACAGCCTCTGTGGACATAAAGTTTCCCGCATGGGGGATTCCATGCCTGGAGAGCATCTCTGCACCGGAGCAGCACATACCAACCAGGTTGATACCTTTTGCCCCTGCCTTTTCAGCGGCCTTTATCATAGCAGGATCATTAACAGATTCAAGAATAGACTCAAACAGGTTAGGTTCATGGCCGTGTATAATAACATTAACCTCATCCTCCTTCAGGCAGCCCATATCAACCTCGGCCCTGACAGGGGTGGGGGTTCCATAGAGTATGTCGGATATTTCAGTAGCAACCATTGACCCTCCCCATCCGTCGGATAAGGCTGTGCGGGTAAACTGCTTTGTAATATTTTCATAGTGCTGATCCACCCCCATATGGGTTCTATGCATCATTTCCATAATCTCTCGCATAGAGCCACGAGGTACTACGCCATTTTTTCGCCAGGTCTCTAAGGTTTTTTCAGGAACCCTCTTCATAAAGGGAATCTCTCCTTCTACCTGGGTGTATGTTCGTTCAAGTTCTTTATAGAGGTCTGTGGCTATATCTTTTACCTCCCTGTTTTCCACTTCTATTCCAATCTCTCCAGCCACCTCTTTTAGTTTTGGAACATCCTTAATGGTATAGTCTTTTATAGTTCCATTTACGACTCCCCTGAATACATCAAGCATGGACATACCGTGGTCAGTGTGCGCAGAAGCCCCACTTGCAACCATCCGGGCAAAATTCCTTGCCATTATAGTATCAATGGTAGCCCCACACACGCCTACCTTGCCATAGGGATCTTTGGCGTTTAGCCGGCATGGTCCCATTGAGCAGTGTTTACAGCAGGCTGAATCCGAGCCGATAGGGCAGGGCTTCATGTTGGCCGCCCGATCAAAGGCAGTCTCAACCCCATCCCTTTTTGCCTTTTCAAGCATTTGGGCTGTAGATTCACAGTAAGTAACTTCTCTGGGGCTTATTTGTTTCATGGGGATAACTTTCTTTATTTTTTTTTCATCCTCTGTCATTTTAAGTCCCTCCTTTGTTAATATTAAAAAGGTTAAACAAATCTATAATTAATAATCCCTCTTGCCAATAAACAATACAGCGTTTATTAAAAGAATATATAGTGCTTTAACGAGAACCCGGGTTTTTGGTTAAAAATTAGAAATCCGAATTGCGAAATCCCTGTCCGCTTATAGACACACGCAGGCAGGCGAAACAGTGGCAGAAATAAAAATGTTTTCATGACAAAAACAACGAGATTTAATCAAGTTCATTTTGGTTATTTTGTCATGTGGTAGTAGAATTTGTTGAGAATTTAGAAGCGGAGTCGGCCCCCGGTTCGACTCCGTCTCGTAGGAAACTACGCCCCGGAGGGTAGAATCTACGGTTCGGAGAGAGGCTTTAACTTATCTTTTCGTTCAGGTATTATATAATAGACTAATCTCCTGAAATCGAACCTTTAGAATTTAACGAAAATTAACGTACAATTAACCAGTGTGTTGTTCTAATCGGAATTATCCCTCCATTTTTCCACCAATCTCACGGCCGTAATCTTGGGCCATCTCTTTTGCGCCACCAAGACCGGAGGATTTTAATCGCAATGGGCCACTTACCATATTCATGTTAAAGATATTTTCCATAGTCTCAAATATCCGGTATGAGGCCTCCCCTGACCATCCATATGCCCCAAATGACGAACCTATTTTTTCAGAAAGGCTTGCCTTTTCAGCAAGGAAGAGAAGTGTTTTCATGCTCTGCATCATCTCTCCGTGATATGTCGCAGATCCGAATACATAGGCATCATAACCCTCAAAAATGTCCTCTTTTTTCACTGTGTTGGCATTCATAATATCTGCATCGGCCCCTGTAAGCCTGATACCTTCTGCTATTATTTCTGCGATTTTTCTTGTGTTACCGCCCCTTGTCGCATACACAATAAGTGCGTTAGGCATTTTTATATCTCCTCCTTTCAAAGGTTTTTACTGCATTAGTCTTTGTGTAATTTCTCTTCCTTTTTCCAGCAATCAGGGCATATGCCAATATACTCGAGCCTGTGCCCCCTTACAATGAAGTCGGTTTGCCTGCGGACATCGTTATCTATGTTATCTATTGTTTCCACTGGCGCATCCACTACCTTGCCACAACGGATACAACGAATATGATAGTGATTTTTCGTGATGCCATCATAGCGCATTTGACTGGATACAGGCCCTATCTTTTCAATCAGACCATTCTCGTAGAGAATTTCGATATTACGATAAATGGTTCCAAGACTTACCTTAGGCAGCCTTTTACGCACTGATTCGTATATCTCATCCGCTGTGGGATGAGAATTAGACTTCTTTATCACCTCTAAAATAACCTGGCGTTGATTGGTTGACCTGTATCTATGGGTGGACCCCAAACAATTTTCTGAGCTCATAAGTTAATCGTTACTTTGATAATATTATTTCTTAAGCCTTTCCAACTCTTTTACCAGGGTTTCAAGATGTGGTCTTTTATTGATATCATTTACATGGGCAAATTGAATGATGCCCTCCATGTCAATTACAAAGATAGCCCTTTCAGCGGTGCCATCTGTGCGTAGCACCCCATAATTTTGTGCAACTCCTCCATGGGGCCAGAAATCAGAAAGAACAGGAAACCACAACTTGCCCATTTGATTTGTCCATGCAAACAGTGTTGGAATATTATCGACAGTGATTCCCAGAAGTATCGCATTATTAGCGTTAAAAATGTCTTTAATAATATTGTACCCAGGCCATTGATCTGAGCAAACAGGTGTCCATGCGGCAGGCACAAAGGAAAGAACCACATTCTTTTTTCCTCTGTACTGGGCAAGAGAAACCCTGCCTCCAGAAACAACAGGTAGTGAAAAATCAGGGGCGATACTCCCCGCACTTACCTTTAATACGCTATCAGTCGGTTTAAGATGACCGGGACTATAGACATTTCCCTTTAATGCATCTGAAAATCCAAAGGCAGTGGTACAACAGATGAATAAAGATATAACCGAAAAGGCTTTTATTGAAATTTTCACTTTTATCTTTCCTTTTATCCCTATTTTTTTAATCCGGAAAGCTGGATTATTTTTTCCAGAAAAGGCTTAGCCCCTTTAAATTTTCCGGCTTTAGAGTAAAAAACATGCGTTCCATCTTGCTTGTCAATTGTAACACCTAAGAAATAAGGAGTCCTGACCTCACCAATGCACTTATGTATATAGAAATCCTCATCTGGGATAAGGGGAAAAGGAACATTGTATCTTTTTTTGAATATCTCAACCTCAAACTCCGAGTTACCTGTCCCTATTCCGATTAATTTTATATTGTCACGAAAGAAAGTGTCTTCCTTAATTATTCTGTATAGCTTGTTTACCTCTGGCGCCTCCCTCTGACAGGCGGGACAATACATGCTAAAAATTTCAATAATAACCACCTTGGCTTTCACCTGGCTTATCTTGAAATTAGCCCCTTTTTTAAGGCCGAGGTAGGTAGCATCCGAAGAGCTTTTTGGGGCTGGTAACTGTATTTGTGTTATCTGCACGTTAGAAGGCACTGAATCACTTGCTGATAACAGATCGCCGGTAGATAAAAAATATATGCCAATAGTTACGAATAGCAGAAAGGCTTTTACTCTAAAAGTATTCATGATAGCAACCCTCATTATACTCACTATTTTTTTTAGGAATCAGTTACTGCGAATTATAAGTCTATTTCCTCACCAGTACATCATCAGGCACCTCGGCAATCTGTGGCCATCCATCTGGTATGACCTGACCGGGTTTTTCCCCGAATTTCTTTTTATCTGTATGCAATTTAGGCCGTTTGAATTCTTCTCTGGCCTTCTTCGGTATCCTGCCGTTGAGTATGGACTCTGAGCGCAGTCTTCTTCCAATGGTCTTTTCCATTAAAGTGCCAAGCTCTAAAATTCTTTCAATATTGATACCGCCTATATCAATACCCATTTCGTCAATCATGACACACATGTCCTCAAAAGTGGCAAGCCCTACTGAATTAGGATCTTTGTAATAATAGGACCCTGTCCCAGGCACTGGGGTTCTGTCAAGAAAATTGGTCGGTTGACCGCCGATTCCACCAAGGCATCCCTCAAATATCTCTACTCCTGCCTGGAGTGCAGCCAGAACATTTGCCAGGCCCCAGCCCCTGCTTACGTGAAAGTGGGCTACGTGGAGATCTGGGTTAGGAAGTTCGTCTAATAGCATGGAATAGTATCGGTATACCTGATCAGGAGGCGCAGATCCGTCATGGTCTGCATGTTCTATGTCATCAGCGCCTATAGAGAGCCATCGTTTGGTAAACTCAATGGCATCTTCTAATCTGGTAGGCCCTGATATGGGGCTTCCCCAGATAGTGCTTACAGTGCCGCACATCTTTATGCCTGCATCCTTGCATTTTTTTATGCAACGTTCTGCCTCTTTCCAATAGGAGGGGAGTGTGGTGCCGGAGTTGGCAAAGTGATGTTCTTCATCGGTTGAAACCATCATGAGGACCCTGTCAGGGCCGTAGCCTTTTTCTTTCAGTTTAATAGCCCGATCTACTGAAGGCTCCCTTATGGTAATCGCAGTCCATTCAATAGCGTTTTTGTCTATGTTTCTTTTGGACAGACGTTTTTCAAATATATCTGATCTTATGCCCTTAAGGACCTCTTCTGCATCCTTAAATTGGGGCATTACCCTGGGGGCTCCTAAGTTGGTGACCTCCATTCTTTTTACCCCTGCAAAGGCCATCTCCTGTAGATAGTATATCTTTGCCTCTGTAGGTATCCAGGCTTCTTCATGCTGGATGCCGTCTCTAATGGTGATATCCGCCAGTCTTACCTTCCTCGGCATCCTGGAATTTAATTGAAATATGTCATTAATTGTCATGTTGTGTCTCCTTGGAAAATATTTTAATCTACCTTAAAAAAAGCCGTTGATTTAGCGCCGCAAACCGGACATTTCTCAGGCGGTTCCATCTCACACGTAAAACCGCACACAGAGCATACATAATAGTCTGTTTCTTCCATGTTATCCAAATTGTCCAATGCCTTCTGATAAAGCGAAGCGTGAACCTTTTCAACCTCATTTGCATATGTAAAGCTTCTTTCTGCTGTCTTGTTGCCATCCTCTTTGCTTTCCCCTATCATAGCGGGATACATCTCAGTGAACTCCGATGTTTCTCCTGAAATAGCCTCTTTTAAATTTTCAGATGTGCTCTTTACACCTTCGAGAGCCCTGAGATGGGCGTGAGCATGAACTGTTTCCGCCTCGGCCGCTGCCCTGAAAAGTTTTGCCGCTTGCTTGTAGCCTTCTTTATCAGCATGTTTGGCAAATGCAAGATACTTTCTGTTTGCTTGAGATTCACCTGCAAATGCCGTCAAGAGATTTTTTTCTGTCTTACTTCCCTTCAATTCCTTCACAACGTGTCTCCTTTTTTATTAACATTTAAAAAATTAAAAAAATTTTATAGCCTGGTGTTTAGAAATTTAAACATTAATAGTAATTATTACTAATATTATTAATTAAAAAAATATATGTCAAGCAATTTTTAGATTAAAACGTTATTTTTTCATTTTGTGCCTCCTTTACAATTTTAAAAAATCCGTAAAAAGCTCTTTTATTCCTTCAATGGCAACCTATTAACAACAAAGTCGACCTCATGAAAAAGTAATGACGTAAATGAATAAACACTACTATAAAAATGTAAGAGCTCAATAATAAGGTGCAGGAGCTTTTTTCTGATGCGACTGTCGGAGGGCGCTGTCTTTTCGGGACTTATCAGTGGGGGAGTCCGCAGCCCGGTCCTTGAACGTTACACTCTCCTTCGTATTATTTTATAATCGTGGATGTAAGTGATTCTTTCTTAACCCTTAAAGACCTGGAATGCGGAGGGGGCAAGTGTTCCCCGCGGGTAAGTCCTTGAAAAAACCAGCCTGGGAGACCGGGAGCGGAAGAAAAAACTCTCACCGCCCCTTATATACTATTAAGGCAAAAGATGTTTGCTGATATTGATTGTGTTGCCCCATAAAAGTACCATGCAAATAAAACGACTTCGTTGGAGGTCTCTTTCCATTGATTTTTACCATTTTTGGAAAATGGGTTAGCAAAAAGGCTTTTTACGGGACCATTAATATTTTAATCCTCCTTAGTAACTTCCTGCATTTTGTGGTAAAAGGAAACATAATCTATAACATACAGAGGTAGATAAATTATGGTTTTGGTACTCAAGTTACTTTCGTATATAACTCCGAAGCGAAGCGCCGGAGTCATTTGCCGAGCATTTACAAATTTGTTTATAGATTTACAACTCAGTTAATAATGCTGTGCTCTATTATAGATCACTGCCCTGCATTATATTTACTAATTCTTTGCCGGCATGATATGACTCTTCTAAATATTCTGGATGTTTCAGTACATCTCCTTCTAAATCCAGACCCCTGTATACGATGCTTTTCCAGAGGTCAATGTCTATGGCATCAAAAAAATACCGAACCCCAAGGAGGGCACCATCAAAGAGCCTTTTTCCTTTAGTTGCACCTGCTGATATAAAAAGGCCTTTTCTTATGTTCTCTTTTTTTTCTACAGATTTTTTTCCCATCCAGTATTTCTTTACCCATAGTGATTGACACCGGTCCATTAGAATTTTTGTATGTGCGCTTACCATATAGAAAAACATTGGTGAGGCAAGTATAATACCCTGGCACGATAAGATCTTGTCATAAACATCCTGAAAATCATCCTGGATTACGCATCTCCCCGTTTTTTTGCAGCCGTATATTTCAAGACAGGGAGACATCTTCAAATCCCGTAAGAATATCTCTTCAATTTCCGCGCCTGCTTCAATTGCACCTTGCACGGACCGTTTGAGTAACAAAGATGTGTTTCCTTTTCGGCGGGGGCTTCCATATATTGCAAGAATTTTAATCATTAGAATACCATATTAAAAATTAATAAAAGCATTATTGCATAGTTACACAAGAACCTTACTTTTAATTTTTTCTACAGCCTCCTCAGGGGTATCCACAACATTTAATAGGGAAAGCTCCTCTTCGGATATAGATTTCTCGGCAACCAGGGTTTCCTTTATCCAGTCAATGAGGCCCTTCCAGTATTTTGAATTCATAAGGATAACCGGAAAGGCCTTTATCCTCTTGGTCTGAATCAGGGTTATGGCCTCAAAGAGCTCATCAAGGGTTCCAAATCCCCCTGGCATAATGATATATGCCACTGCATATTTTACAAACATTACCTTTCTGATAAAAAAATACTTAAAATCAAGTCTTACATTGGCATACTTATTAGGCTTCTGCTCATTAGGCAAATGTATATGCAGGCCCACTGATTTACCACCAGCCTCGGTTGTTCCTTTATTTGCTGCCTCCATAACCCCTGGTCCACCGCCTGAAATAACATTAAAGTTATTTTCTACCAGTAAGCTAGCAACCCTTTCCGTGATTTTATAATTAGTGCTGTTAGGGTGGGATCGGGCTGACCCAAAAATAGTCACAGCAGGATACACTTCAGGCAATACATCGAACCCTTCAACAAATTCTGCCATGATGTTAAACATTCTCCATGTATCATTTTTTGTAATGTCATCAATTATATATTGTCTCCCATTCATAAAATCTCACCTTTTTTACACTTTAAATTGACTGGTCTCGTAAAGGATTTGACAGGCTCCTATTCCCACCTTATATAGCAAATGGGTGCTGTCTCTGCAAGCATCAGGATGTTTTAAAGAGAGTATAACCTATAAATAAAAGATTGTCCAAATGAATTTGGATCAGGCCTGATATAGGTATCAACCCGTTTACTCTGCAAACTTCACTTATTTTTTTTCAGCGTCTACCATTGAAGTAACAGGTACTTGAAATAATGGATGGAAAACCGCGGGTTAGATTTTAACTATGGAATTTTTATTGCTGTTTTACAAATAACCCTGTAGCGAAGTGTTGGGATCATTTGCTGAATTCTGACTCCTTAATTCTCTGAATTGATAAAATTTGAAATATATTTGGTTAGGTTTGTAAGAGTGCATGAAAAAAAGCCATGATCAGGCGAAATTCAAAAATGTCTGCCGACGGTTATTTAAGCTCGTCAAAATTACAATTTATGTAAAATTTCCTTGCATCTTGAAATATAAGTTTTTAAAATAATAATGTCTGGTATGTTTTCTATAGGTTCAGCAGACGGGAAGCAAGAAAGTTAATTTTTTATAGATTTGGAAGGAGGTTTATCATGCCAGGGCTTATCATATGGAAAGATCAG
>CBFDCD010000018.1:0-13879 GCA_965603225.1 uncultured bacterium | reverse complement strand
CCGGGATAAAGTTTACAGTAGTGCTTCCGTTTACCCCGCCGGAGGTGGCAATGATGGAGGCAGTTCCAACATTTGTGGAGCTTGTTATGGTAACGACTGCAACACCGTTTGTAGTAATCGCACTTGCTGCGGATAGGGTGCCTGCCGTTGTTGTAAAGTTTACAGTTGTTCCGTCTGCCACATTATTTCCATTGGTATCCTTTATTGTGGCGCTGATTTGTGTGCCGGTTATTCCATCCGCAGGGATTGTGTCACACCCTGCTGTTAATTCTACAGAACCGACGAACGCTGTTATAAGATTGATTGTTGCTGTAGAGAAAACACCATTTGTCGCCTCCGCTCGAATTTCCTCGACCCCAGGGGCATTAGATGCGGTATATGTAACAATTGCAACCCCGCCGCTCGTTATTTCTGTTGGCGCAGATAGTATTCCCGTGCCGGTTGTTACAAAAAAGCTGACAGTCTCTCCATCTGCAACGGCGTTATTATTTAAATCAGTCACCTCTGCGCGAACAGTGCTTTCACTTGCTCCATCTGCTGTGAGGTTACTGGGGGTTATTGTAAGTAGTATGCCTGTGACCGGCCCAGGGATACAGTTTACAGTGGCACTGCTGTTTACCCCGTTGGATGTGCCTGTGATGCTTGCAGAACCCACATTAACAGGGCTGGTAAGTGTGACAGTTGCCACACCATTTACGGTTTTTGCGCTGAGCGCAGAGAGTGTGCCTGCTGTGGTGGTAAAGGCCACTGTTATGCCTTCTGCGTTCTCTCCGTTTGTATTTTTCACTGTGGCCGTGATAAGGGTACCGCTCACCCCATCTGCCACAATGCTTTCAGATCCAACGCTTAGGGATACGGATTCTACTGCCTCATCATCCCCTCCAGGCCCACTGGCACAGGAAATAAGAAGCAATGAAAGAAGTGTTATAAAAATATTTATAAGGCCTTTTTTGAAATATCTATTTTTCATCCTTTAAAAAGCTCCCTGAAGTAGTTATAATTTATTTAAAAAAATTATTTTTCATTTAAATGCTCAGTTTGTTTAGGTTGTCTGAGCGGGTAACTTTAATTTCATAAAAACATTTCGTAAATGCTTACAAGTTTCGGGTTCACCACATGACGTCAGATTATAGGGGCGTTCATAGTTTTCTTTTCATTCATTCTGACTTTTGAATTTTGACTCCTGATTCTTGGATGTTCGCAATTTTTATTGCTTCAGCAATCGCCGTGCCTCCATTCCATATCGGCCTTTTGGATCAATTTCTGCAGTAATTTTTAGCTCTCTCACTGCCTCATTTGCCCTATTTAGCCTTAGATAGAGTCTTGCAAGATTAAGATGGGAGGCTGGGTAGCCCGGGTCATAGTTTATAGATTTTTTGTAGGCTTCTATGGCCGGCTCCCACTTATTTATGGCCTCATAAGCCCGAGCCAGATTCTCATAACAAGGGCTGTAGGATGGAAATAGTTCTATGGCCTTTTGATAATGCTCTATGGCCTTTTGATAATCCCCTTTGTTATGATAGGCGAGGCCCATATTGTTTTGGGCAAAATGCGGCGTCTTGTATAATAGGTAACTGGATGCCTTCCGGAAACAATCAATAGCCAGGTCCCATTTTTTAAGCAATAAATAAAGGGTGCCAAGGTTATTATAGGCCTCTGGAAAATCCGGCTGAAACTTAAGGGCCTCATTAAAATGAATCATGGATTTCTGAAATGCCCTTAAATTACTATAAGCCAATCCTAATTCATTATGTATATTTGCATTTTCCGGATCTAACTTACTTGCCTCTATTAATTTTCCAAGACCTGCCCTTAAATCTCCCTGCTGGATTAAGGAATTTCCTAAGTTTTCCAGGGCCAGGGATTTTTTTCTTATTAATGCACTGTTTTCAGCGCACCCAATTAAAAAAATCGCTAAAAAAGAGACTATTACTACTCCTTTTTTATCTTTAACCCGCAAATAAACCTCAACCTCCTTTAAGTATAGTTGGTGTTAAGAATATCAGTAATTCACTTCTCTTACGAACCTTGGTTTCCGCCTTAAATAACCATCCAAGAAAAGGTACATTTCGCAGCCAGGGAACCCCTGACTCGTCCTTAGAACTTTCTTCTTTATATATACCTCCTATAACAACTGTATCGCCTGTTTTCACTATAAGTTTTGTCTTTATATGTTTTTCAAGTTTTAATGATATTGATGGCGCCCTGTCGTCTGTAACATCTACATCCATAGTAATGTAATTGTTTGCGCTTACCTTAGGTGTGACTGTTAATGACAGGGTTGCCTTTAGCTCCTTTGATTCTACCTGCTCAGTTGCCGGTATAATAAGGACATCACCTTGACTAATTTGCGCCTCTGAACCGTCACTTGTTATAATCTTTGGTGCAGATATTATCTTTGCATCGCCCTCTGTTTCTGCCAGCGCCAACGAGGCATCCAGCGCTATAGTCCCCAATCCTTTATTTGTCAGGCTTGCAAAACGAAGACCAAGGTTTGGCGACCATCCTCCAGGGGCATTGCTTGAAAAATTACCACCAAAATAGGAATCGTCAGATGTATTATAGTTAGTTGGCTCCGTTTCCCAAGCCATAGCGGTTCTTCTTTGCCATTTTCTATCAATAGAGCTCCATCTGAGGCCAAGATCGCGGGAAAAATTTGATGTGGCATCAACAATCCTGGCCTCAATTAATATCTGCTTAACAGAGGTATCCAAAAGCCTGACCATCTTTTTGGCGGCCTCAATGCTTGAGGCAGTATCCTTTACAAATATAGTATTGGTTCGTTCATCTGAACTTATTTTACCCCTTTTTGTTAAATCTATTTTTTTTTCAATCTCCTTTGCATCGGCAAAATTAACGGGAATATATGCTGTAACAAGGGGTTCTTCCATCTTGGCCTTTTTTTGTTCCTCCTTTAATGCCTTTACCCTGTCCTGCTCAGCCTTTATTGTTTCTTCGTCTTCCTTTTTTATCTTGGCTATTTTATCCTTAGTGGTAACCCAGATAATATTTCCCTCTATCCTCTTCCCAAGATTATTTGTTTCCAGCACCAGGTCCAGGGCCTGGTCCCAGGGCACATTCTTTAGCCTCATGGAAACCGTGCCCTTTACCTCCGGGCCCCATACAATGTTCAAAGCGCTAATCTCTCCAATCAGTTTTAGAATATTACGTATATCTGCATCGGAAAAATCCAGGGTCATCCTGGCCCCGGTATACTTTTTTTTAGGGGGATAAATCTTTGCAATGGAAGGCTGAGAAACTTGTGCTCTCTTATTAAGCATTGCATGAGATGACGGGGTTGCAACAGTATCAACAACCGTAGGAGACCCAGCTAATTTTAAGGATTTTTCTCTTACCTTAGCGGCTGTTATTTTTTTAGGAGGTGGTTTAATAGAGGTTTTATTGAAGTCTATTCGTATTTCGTTATCTGCCTGCATCAAATAAAAAGGCACCATTTCCCTAACCTTTATTATTAGATCAACCTTCCTCTCCGCAGTCCTTACTACAGGCACAATTCTATTAACTACCCCTTTGAATTGTGAAGAATCTAAATACCGGGCCAGCTCTTCAGGGATTGTAATATCTTTCATCTCCAAAATTAAAGTGCTTATGTCTTTTCGGCTCAATATATATTCCGCCTTTTTGGCAGCGGTTACAACAATCCTTGATCTGCCTTCAGACAGCATAAAGAAATCTACGCCCAACATCTTGTTCATGCCCTTTTTTCCAGGAGAAAAAAACAGCCTTGGCTTAGTTGCCCCTATTTTTTCCTCTTTTACAGGCGATGGCGGAGTGCTCTCAGGCAATTTTTCACTAATTTTTTTTGGAGAGAGAAAAATTTTCATCACCCTGCCTTGTTCCGTAATAGTATATTCCACATCTTGGGATAGAAGGGCAACAAGTCGAGTAGATAAAGGCCTGTCTTTGATTTTTTCAAGATGCAGGGTTGTAATAATTTTGCTATCTAAGTCAGCAGGCTCAGTAAATCCCTCATGGGTAATTGCATCTATGTCTACTATAAAACGAAACGGCTGAGAAAGCGCGAGGGACGTATAAGTCACAGGTTTTGAGTTAATTATCTCAACAACCGTATCATCATCTGAGGGGCCGGGGGCAATGCGTATTGATTCCATTGTGGGCACGGTTTTTTCCGTCATATCTGCTGCCTCTTTTGTTTCCGGCCCTGTCGAGCAGCTGAAGGTAAGATAGATTAAACTCAGTGTGATAAACAGGAAATTAAATCTTCCTCTTTTCAGGAGTTTTCTCTTTTGCATGCAAGCTCTCCCTTAAATTTATTTGTAACTACTTAACTACTTAGGCTGAAGTCTGAAGTATGCTTCAACAATCTCGCAACGTTATAATAAAGCCATTCAAAACCTTTTCGGTTTCGACTATTCTTGTTCCAATTAAAAATGATGACTTTAGTCTATCCACCTAGGTTACCATTTATTTACTGTTTTTTAATCTTATCAATAGATGGGAGTTTTATGGAAACATCCCTGGTAATTTTTTTTCCTTTTATGTCCTTATAGTATTCCCTTACCATCAGCTCGTTTTTCGATATTCGAATTACCTTCCCCCTACTTTTTCCTACAGACGTTCCAACCTTAACTATGTGACCATCCCCCTTTGAATCCCTGATAAGGGCCCAATTTTCCTTACCGGATAACACAATAGCGGAAATGGTCAACTGGGAAATGTCAAGCGTTTCAAGGTATGTTCTCGGTTCTTCTTTTGTCTCCTCCTCTAACTCCTCTTTTATTGATATAAAAGATTTGAAGGGATCAATTTTATTGGTTGGATCGTAAGAATAGACCACCTTTTCAATATCATTCTTTTCCGCAGACCCTTCATTTTTGTCATTAACATCTTTCGAGGTACTGATCCCGAATTTTTCCCGGACATTTTTTTCTGCCTTTGGTATTTTAATGGTAATTTTTTCCCCAGCCTGGACGTTGGAAATCCCAAAAAAAACTATTGCAAAACAAAATAATGTTAATAAGGGTATACTATTTTCTTTTCTTGGGAGCATTTTTTGTCTCTGTTTTTTCTTTGAATCTATACGTCACTGCAGTGCAGCCCGTATGCAGATCAGTGCTGCCTTTTTTAACCGGTTTCATGGCTACATCAACAACATTAACAATTCTATCTAATTTTCCCACCTTATCAAAAAATACAGCTACGTCATGATAACCGCCGTTAACCTCTATGCTAACCGGTATTTCGACATAGAATTCTTTTGGAACCTCTTTTTTTGGGCTGAACAAGATGAAATCTAAACGGGATTCATTCCCCAACTTAGTGATATTTTTTAAGAGATTTGGTATTTCGCTTGTAGTAGGCAAAAGCTTAATGGCAAAATTAAGTTCTTCCTGTGCATTCGCATAGTCTGCCTCTAATTTTTCTAAATTTTTAGCCTTGATTTTAGCAAGGGCTATCTGACTTTCGATGTTCGTAATGCTGGTTCTAAGCTGGATTATCTCCTTGGTCTTTGGGATATGAACAAACCAGATATAAAGACCGGCTAAAAGTACTATTGTTCCTGCAAAAATGAGAACTCTTTGAGTCTTACTCAGTTTTGATATACTACCAAGATATGTATTTATATCAAATGCCATAGGGCCTATTTTTTCCTTTTACCCTTTCCCTTTTTACTTGTAGAGGGTTTTTCTTTAAACGCATACGTCTTACATTTAATATCAAAATCCTTAAGATTTAGACCAAGGTCCTTTATGATTTTTCGTTTTGTTTTTATTAATTCAACAGATGTTATGGTTTTTTTTTCGTCAAGCCGTTTCATAAAATCTGCAACTGTTTCATTATCCATTGCAGTCCCTGTCAATGAAAGAGTACCCTTTTTCTCCACAAAGTTTGTAAGCCACAGCTTGTCTTTTGGAACACTCATGGATATATCGTCTAAAAGCTTAACAGGTCCTGTTTTAGCTTTTTCTAATTGGTTAATTGTCTCTAATTTCACTTTAAGGGCAGCAATATTTTTTTTAAGGGCATTTATCTTTGTATTTGTATCCTTAAAGGTTGCAAGCTCTCTCTGCCTTGCCACATATCTCTGCCTGAGGGATTTTATCTCTTTGTTAAAATTGATAAAGAGATAGGCCATTACAAGGATAAGGAAGATAACAGATAAAAAATAAATGGTTACCTGTCGTCTTATGTTTTCCTTTATTTTGGCAGCCCTATAGGGAAAGAGATTAACCTTGATCATCTATCGTCAATGCTCCGTAATGCGAGTCCAACTGAAACAACAGCTATCGGCGCAATATGGTTTAGGTAATCTAAATCAAACAATTTATTATTTATCTCAAGGTTGGCAAATGGGTTTAACATCTCTACCTTTAAACCTGTCTCCAAACCTATATATTTACGGAATCCCGGAATTAAGGAAGATCCTCCGCTAAGGAATATATTTTCAACTTGGACATTTGAAAAAGTTGATGACACAAAGTCAAGGGCCCTCCTTATCTCCCTCACCCATTTTGCGATCGTGGAAGAGAATATCTCTTCAATTATTATTGACTGTTTTTTTTCAATGGGCAAGGCGCCTAACTTAATCTTCTCTGCCTCTTGGTAACTGATATTTAGTTTCCTTTTTATGTCTTTTGTTATCTGGTCTCCCCCATGAGATGAATCTCTGGTAAAAATGGAGACGCCATCCTTGATAATATTTATTGTTAGCTGCTGGCTGCCTATATGGGCAAGTGCATTACAACCGGACTGTTCGTGATCACTGATCTCAAAGGCATTTTGCAGGGCAAAGGCGTCTATGTCGAGAACAACGGGATTATAATCTATGAGACGAAAAAGGCTTCTATACTCTTCAACGATATCCTTCTTGGCAGCCACTAAAAGGACATCCATTTCCCCTTCCCCTTCTTCCTCGGGCTCTGTTGTTTGTGATGGGAAAATTTGGTAATCTAAGTTTACGTCATTGATATCAAAGGGAATGTATTGCTCCGCTTCACTTTGAATGGTTTTTTCTAATTCTTTGTCCTCTCGCCAGGGGATTGCGATCTTTTTGACGATAATTGAATAGCCGGAAATAGATGTGGCTATGTTTTTATTTTTTATTTTTAGGTTTTTTAGGAGGTTTTTTAGCGCTGCAGAGACTGTTTCCATCTCCCTGATAGATCCTTCTACTATTGCCTCTTGAGGAAGCCTTATTATGCCGAGATTCTTCAGAATCATCCCTTTTTTGCTATCCTCAATCTCTGCAATCTTAATAGAGTAAGAACCTATATCAATCCCAATTAATTGATTCTTTGTTGGTATTGGCATTGTAAATTTACTTTGATAAAGGTTTATTTATCGTTAAAAAATATCTTATCTTTATCGCTAAGTTTATAGCCCAGGGCTATAATAATTTTCCGCTTTGTTTCCATTCTACAGTCTTTACCCTTCTCTATCCTGTCAATGGTTAGCGGAGATACCCCAGCTTTTCTGGCGAGTTCCGCCTTGCTCAGCAACATCTTCTCCCTTATTTTCTTAACTTTGTTTGATCCCACTGTCCGTCCCTCCAGTTTTTTGATCTATATTCCTTGCAATAAGTTTTTATATTAATATCTATATAAGCTAATTTGTCAAGTTATTTTTATTAAATTATGTTAAATTACCACAAGTTATATTTATATAGTGGTAATTTATATTATTAACACAATATATAGTAATAGGCATTGTAAGAAAACTTTTTTATGCTTGCTTAAAATTTCCCCTAAGCGTTACTTTTTATTAAGTTTGCTAAATATTGCTTTACAAAAAAGCAGTTCATGCATTAAATTCATAATTATAATTTGTAAATGCATAAAAAGATAAAGATAAGGAGTTATTGTTGGATAAGGAGATAAAGAAAAATCAGTACAAAAAAGGAAAGACAAGGAAAAGTGTTTTCAGGGAATATTTAGAGGCCGCTATAATAGCGATTGTTTTAGCCCTTTTTATTAGAACTTTTGTTATTCAGGCCTTTAAAATTCCATCAGGATCAATGAAACCAACGCTTCTTGTAGGTGACCATCTGCTTGTAAACAAGTTCATTTATGGAATAAAAATCCCATTTATACATAAAACTATTATACCAATAAGTGAGCCAAGAAGGGGAGACATTATTGTATTCATTTATCCAGTTGATAAAAAAAAGGACTTTATTAAAAGAGTAATAGGACTTCCAGGGGATCGCATCAAAATTATGAACAGAAAAATCTCTATAAATGGGAAAATAGTAAGTGATCCGTTTGGAACCTATGATAATAATTTGCAAAGAAATGAAAACTTTGGGCCTATCTCAGTTCCTAAAGACAGTCTTTTTGTTATGGGCGATAACAGGGATCATAGTTACGATAGCAGATACTGGGGATTTGTCCCTATGGAATTTGTTAAGGGTAAGGCTTTAATAATTTACTGGTCCTGGCCTAACTGGAAGAGATTTTCTCATATAATCAGATAGTGTAATTTTGCAACAGTTCATCGTTACACCATAAATGATTACAAGTGTTTTTGGTATAAGCATATGGCGGAAGAACAACTAAAATGGTATGCCATTCATTCCCGCAGCCGTCATGAGGATGTAGTTTTTAACGGACTTAGCAAAAAGTCTATTGAAACATTTCTCCCTAAGGCACAGGTCATGAGTCGTAGAAAAGACCGGAGGAAAAGGATTTTTGTTCCGCTCTTATCAGGATATGTCTTTGTCCATTCCGATCTAAGCCCAGAACATTACCTCGATATCTTAAAAACCCATGGTGTTGTTAGGATAATTGGTATTAACGGTCTGCCTGTTCCTATAAAAGATAGTGAAATTTTATCACTTCAGATACTAAATGGTACAGACAGGACCGTTAGAAACCAGGAGTATGTTAAAGAGGGTGACAGGGTTCTTATTATGGATGGACCGCTTAAGGGTCTAACCGGCTTTTACCTGAGACATAAGGGAAAATCCGACAATGTTGTTATTTCTGTGGAATTACTTCAGAGATCATTAGTAGTTGAAATAGAAAACTGGAGAGTTGAAAAGGTTGATTAAATTTAACTATTAGGCAAACAATACGGCCCTTCCAATCAGGGTAATTTACAAAACCATTATTTATAGGGATAAAAATGATCGAACGTTATACACTCTCAAGGATGGGGAAAATATGGGAACCCCAAAATAAATTTGATAAATGGCTTGATATTGAGATACTGGTATGCGAGGCAATGGCAAAAGAGGGGATGATACCGTTACAATCATTTGAAAATATTAAAAAGAGAGCACGATTCTCTATTGAAAGAATAGAAGAAATCGAGGAAGAGGTAAAGCATGATGTTATCGCCTTTTTAACAAATATAGAGGAATATGTCGGCCCAGATGCCCGTTTCATACATATGGGTTTGACATCCTCGGACATCTTGGATACAGCGTTGGCCCTTCAGCTTAAAGAGGCAATGGTATTGATTATAGAAGACATTCGTAAATTTCTCGTTGTTCTTAAAGAACGGGCCTTTGAACACAAAAATACCGTTATGATTGGCCGCTCTCATGGCATTCATGCCGAACCAATTACATTTGGTCTAAAACTGGCGGTATGGTACAGCGAGATGAAGATAAACCTCAAGAGGCTTGAACAGGCTTTGGACGTAATAAGTTATGGTAAAATATCAGGCGCTGTAGGAACCTTCGCCAACATCCCTCCAGGTATTGAAAAATATGTATGCACTCAATTAGGTCTAAAACCGGCAGAAGCATCTACCCAGATTATTCAAAGAGACAGGCATGCCGAATATTTTACCGCATTAGCCATTCTTGCAGGATCTATTGAAAAAATGTCTGTGGAGATAAGACATCTTCAAAGAACAGAGGTTGGGGAAGCAGAAGAGGTCTTTACTCCAGGGCAAAAGGGATCCTCTGCTATGCCCCACAAAAAAAATCCTATTGGCTCTGAAAATCTGTCAGGACTTTCGCGGCTTATCAGGTCTTATAGCATGGCAGCCCTTGAAGATATGCCCCTTTGGCACGAAAGAGATATCAGCCATTCATCCGTAGAGAGGGTTATTGGTCCGGATAGCACAATCCTTATAGACTACATGTTGAACCGGTTGACAAGGATGATAAAAAACATGATTGTGTATAAAGACGCTATGATTAGAAACCTTGAAAAATCAAAGGGTTTGATATTCTCCCAACAAATTTTGCTTGCCTTAGTGTCTAAGGGCTGCTCCCGCCAGCATGCCTATTCACTGACACAGAAAGTTTCTTTGCAAGCATGGAAGACTAAGAAAGACTTTAAGGGTTTGTTATTAAATGACCCTGATATTAATGAGTATCTCAGCAAGGAAGAAATAGAGCAGCTATTCTCCCTTAGCTATCACCTAAAGTACGTGGAGGAAATCTTTGAAAGGGTATTCAAGTAATAGATTATCTATTTTCAAGTATTTAACTTTAGCATTTATTCCTTTATTTTTTCTTCTATTTGCATGCTCTTCCATGCTCAATGTATACAACGGGCTTTCAGATGTGCAATACATCTCTCCTCACTACAGAGCTGTTCTCGAAAAATGGACAAGAAAAGGATCAATATATAAGGGACTGAAGACGGAGTTACTTGTTGCATCCACTTACAAAACAAAGGAATTCAGGAGGGCCTATACAGAAGAATATTGTAAAATCCATTCATTAACTCCGCATCAAAGTAAAATGATGATGGATGATCAGATGCAGGCGGCAGATGATTATAATGATTTTTTGGTGTCTCTTTGTTTACAGGAGAAACAATGGGATGATTTTTCTGAAAGAAATTCCCTATGGAATGTTTTTTTATTACGAAATGGGTATTTCAGGGAAAAACCACTGGAGGTGAGAAAGGTAAAAGAAAAAAGACTCCTCTATAAATCTTTTTACCCTTTTATATCTCCATGGTCGAGTGTGTATGTTTTCAGGTTCAAGAAGATAGATAAAATGAATATTTCTAATTCATCAGAATTGTTTATTACGGGTGTACCGGGATCAATCAGATTAAAATGGTATCATTGAGATTTGATGGTTTTGCCAAGCTACAGGTAGTTCATTATGCTCAAATCCATGACGCTGGCAGAGGCAGACAAGGCGGATTGATATGCCAATTCTTTGATTTTGAGATTAACAACGGCCTCATTAATATCTGCATCTTCAAGGAGAGATCTCTTGTTATCATAAGCAAGGTCCAGATCTTTAATAATTTTTTCCTTTATAGTGAACTGGGCTATTTTTACTGTAGCATCAGAGATAACACTGCGAACTGTCTTAAGGTGACTTTCAATTTTTTCAATAGACATAATTATCTCATCCGTGTCATTAGCCACGATATGTGACTTAACGTCAATTAATGTCTTAAAAATATTGTCATCATCCCAGTTTTCTCCAAAGATTTCCTCACCGTTTCTTCCTACTGCAACATCGGTATCAACGCCTACCTTGACAGAGAAAGGGTTGGCATTTCCATTATAATTCACCAGTTCAGGGTCGTTTTCATCAAAGGAAAATGGTTTTGTATCTGTTTTTGTTCCTGCAAAGATATAGCTATCCCCTACCTTTGCATTAGCAAAAGATAGTATTTGCTTTAAGTATTCGTCAACAGCGTCTGCTGCTTTGGTACGTGCAAATTCGGTTTTCTCTCCATCTTTGATGTCTACACACACGGCTTTTGCCTGATAAAGAAATTCATCGATCTGATTGAGAGAAGATTCGCCAACGGTTATCCACAGCCTCCCTGCTGATATATTTCGTTCCAGTTGATCAATGTTAGCCATAGATGACCTGATATCTAATACTGACATGAAGGCCATTGGATCATCCGAGGCCCTGTTTATTTTTTTCCCCGTACTCACTACCTCATTGGCCTTTATCATGTCTGTAGATGCCCTGCTAAGATTCTTTATAATATTGTCGTATAAAGTCTTTGTCGATATTTTCATGTATTATTCCCTATTTTACCGCCAGTAATGTTTTAAGCATTTCATCAGCAGTTGTGATTAGTTTTGCTGCTGCTGCATAGGCATGCTGGAATTTAATAAGATTGGTCATCTCTTCATCAAGGGAAACAGAGGAGACACTGTTTCTAATTTCGGTGAGCTGATTTACAATAATCTCATTATTTTCCCTTTGTCCCTGTACGTTCTTGCTATGAATCCCTATTGATCCAACAAGAGAATGACTATAATTCTCAAGTGTAGTATGCGTGTCACTATATGCAGAATCCTTTCCCCTTTCATATGACCAGCTTTTTACAGATACCCCTTCATATTGAAGGTTGGCTATTGCAAAGGCATTGGAATTGTCACCTGCCGCTATATTACCTTCAGGGTCCACCCTGCCGGCTGCTATTAGTTCCTTATTGTAGAATAGGGTAGAATTCACTTCAATATTGCCTGCGTTAGTGCCTGAAAAAAAGGTGTTTATTCCCAGGGCCGCAAGGGCGCTGCTGGTGTCATTGGAGAAGGCAAAGGTATCTCCATTCGATGCATTGATTCTGAGATAGCCTTCACTGGTGACTTCCGCGCTTATGTTCCCCCCGTTTAATCCATCTATGGCGTTCACAATACTGTCAATGGTTGTTGCACTTGCATCTATATTTATAACAAATTCACCTCCTGAGCCGCCTAAGTTAACTACATCACCATTTGAATCATAAACCCATAACTTGAAAGCACCATCTGAAATTGAATCCTGAAAATAAAGGCCTGAGTTGTTAATGGCTGCGCCGGGATTATCTATCTTGTATTTACCCTGCACTTCACTGAATGCATCTTTCCCTGCACCCTGTGCATGAATCTTGTTTACCTCCAGGATAAAGGATTTTGCCAATTCGCTGAGATCCGCTCTATGCTTGGCTATAATTTCGTCTCTCATGTCAAGCCAGCTTCCAATTTTCCCCCCTCTTATTGAATCTGTAATAGCTACCTTCGAGTCTCCGGATCCCTCCCACATAACATCCTTGCCCTCGGCATAGAGCAAAAATGTGTTGTTTTTGTCGACCAGTGTATATCCGCCATTGGTTAATACGGTAAAGTTTCCATTATCGTCTTGATAGCATTTAATGTCTATATACCCGGATAATTCTTCAAGGATCATATTTCTCTGGTCCTTGAGATCATTGGCGGATCCGGTTGCCTCAAGATTTAGTATCTCCTGATTAAATGAGGCTAATTTTGAAGTCAATCTGTTTATTTGATCTACCCCTGCCCCAATAGATAGATTAATATCCGTCTCTACCCTTACTAAATTTTCGTCAAGATCCTTAAAATTATCCGCCAGCAGGGAGCCGGTTTCATAAACCATTGTCCTTTCTAATTCACCGGAAGGATTATTGGATAGGTCGTGCCAAACATTCCAGAAATCAATAAATTGTGCACCAAGACTGTGGTCTGAATTTTCATTAAAAATTCCTTCGAGGAAGCTCAGACATGCCTCTTCCTCCCTCAAGCCCGAGAGGATTGTTTTTTGATCACGGAGTCTGCCCTCAAGATAACTATCCCTGTGTTGGATTATCTCATCAATTGTGACACCCCTGCCAAGAATTAATCCACCGTAGGGGGCAGGAGTTTTTGCCGTAAATACAGCCGTTTGTTTTGTATAGCCGGGGGTGTCTACATTAGCAATGTTTTGAGCGGTAACGTCAATCCCGTATTGCTGTGCCGATAATGCATCTTTGGCGATACTTAATAGTAATCCAGGACCTGACATAATCAAACCTCCCTGTTCAAAAGCATAGCATGGGTTGATTTATTTAGCCTGCATTTATCATTATAATTGGTCTTGTGTTGTCCATTTCCTGTTAAAATGGCTATCATTTCATCGAGAAACCGGAGTGAATCGTCGATGAAATTCATGTTTTCCTTTCGTAAGACCTCAATCTCG
>CBFDCD010000017.1:0-14597 GCA_965603225.1 uncultured bacterium | reverse complement strand
TTTCCATATTTGCTGCAGCCCTGGCTGTATCTAACATATCAGCCCTGTCCTCAAAGGGTAGTCCAAGTATTACATGGGCGCAGATATTTATCCCCCTGCCCTTTGTTAATTTTACTGCCTTCTTAAAGCATTCCGCGTCATGGCCCCTATTAATAAATTTAAGGGTTTTATCGTGAATGGACTGAAGCCCGTACTCAAGCCATACAAGCTTATTCTTTGCGTAATGTTCAAGAAGTGAAAGAATTGATGTATCTATGCAATCCGGCCTGGTGCCTATAGAAAGACCAACAATGTCGTCTATTGCAAGGGCCTCTTCGTAGAGCTCTTTCAATTTTTCGTAAGGGCCATATGTGTTTGAAAAAGACTGAAAATAGGCAATAAACTTTTTAGCCTTGTATCTTCGTCTTAAAAAAACTTTTCCTTTACTAATCTGTTCTGTAATGGACAATCCTTCCTTGAAGGCACCTGTTCCTGAACCTCTTGAATTACAATAAATACAGCCGCCAGTTGAAAGACGGCCATTTCTATTTGGACAAGTCAGTCCAGCGTCCAAGGATATTTTTTGTACTCTGCAGCCAAATATTTTTTTAAGATATGTATTTAGATCATAATAGCGATTTTTCATTGAGTCATTTTTTTAAACAGACAATATCTCTCTTGCATGGGAAAGGGTCTTCTCTGATATGTTTTTACCCCCTAAAAGTCTGGCAATCTCATTTACCCTGCTTTCCATTTCCAGTGCGGATATCGAAGCTTGTGTCCTGCCCTTGCTGACCATCTTCTTAACCAAAAAATGCGTCTCTCCACAGGCTGCTATCTGCGGGAGATGGGTGATGCATAATATCTGATGGTAGCCGGCAAGTGATTTCAGTTTTTCACCCACTACAGTAGCAACGGCACCACCAATGCCGGCATCTATCTCGTCAAAAATCAATGTCTCAACAGAGCCGGATTGAGCCATTATAGTCTTTAAGGCAAGCGTTATTCTTGACAGTTCACCACCTGAGGCAATTTTTGCTAATGGTCTCAAATCCTCACCTACATTAGGCGATATCATAAACTCCAAGGCATCAATACCGTCAGCCGAAACAGTTGTGTTAAATGTATCTTCTATAGCGGTTTCCTTGTCAATTCTATGTGGATCAAACTTTATCTGAAATCTTGTGCCGGCCATACCCAGTTTATTTAGCTCATATTCCACTTTCTTTTCAAATATTTCTGCCATATCATGTCTTTTTTTAGACAGGTCGGATGCCAACCTCAGCAAATCTTTTTCCCTCTCTTTAAGTCTTTCCTCCAGCTTTTCAAGTTCCTTCTTCCCGCTAATCAATTGATCCCCTTTTTTAGAAAGCCCCTCCCTTAAAGACAATATATCCTCTATAGATGGTCCATATTTCCTTTTCAATTTTCTGATAAGCTGCAATCTATCATCAATTTCCTCCAATCTCTTAGGATCAACCTTGAGTGTAGAGAAAAAATCCCTCATGCCTAAGGCCACGTCTTCTAACTGAAGCTGGGCTTCTTCCAATTGTTTTTTATAATCTCCCAAATCAGGATCAAGATCCACGCCCCGGTCCAGATCCTTCATTATGGTACTCAAGGCTGATAATACAGATTCATCCTTTTCATATAGCGTTTGATATCCTTTATAAACTATATCAATTAACCTCTCCGCATTCGTAAGCTTTTTTCTTTCAGTCTCAAGTGCACTATCCTCTCCAAGGGCAAGTTTTGCCTCATCAACCTCGTTTATCTGAAATTCAATAAGCTCCCTTTTCTCCTCCTCTTCCTTTAAATGACCCCTGAGTTGCGCTGTCTTCTCCATTAAGCTATAGCAATCCCTATAGATTGCATTAAGGTTTAGCCTTTCCTCGGTTAAAGCTCCAAAATCATCTAAGATAAATAAGTGATTATCCGGTCTGAGAAGCAACTGATGCTCATTTTGTCCAGAGATGCTTATAAGATCAGGGCCTAATTTTGACACTATTTGTAATGTAGCCATAGCACCATTGATCCAAACCCTGCTCGTGCCTGCCTTTGTGACAACCCTCTTGATCAATACTTCTCCGTCAAAAGGTATGTCCATCTCGGTTAGGTGTTTGGAAAAGGGAGATTCCTCAGGCAGATGAAATAACGCCTCAACCGTTGCCCTTTCAGCGCCTGTTCGAATAAGGTCTGGAGACGCCCTTCCTCCTAAAATCAAATTAACGGCATTTATAAGAATAGATTTTCCTGCGCCAGTCTCTCCAGAGAGAATATTCAACCCTCTTAAAAAATTGACGGAAAGGGATTCGATAATTGCAAAATCAGTTATAGTAAGTTGAACCAACATAAAATCAGCCTTACTCCCATGTCACCCTTATAACCTCCTGATAGGTTGTCACGCCTTGTATCATTTTATTGATTGCATTTTCTCTCAAGGTAACCAAACCTTCCTTGGACGCCCCTTGCCTTATGTCATTGGCATTACACTTCCCGTCTATTACCTCCTTTACAGCTCCTGTTACAGATAAGACCTCGAAAACACCGATCCTTCCTAAATAACCTGTTCCCCTGCATCGCACACAACCCCTGCCTCTTTTCAGCTTAATCACTCCATCTTTCCCTGTTTGAATACCCATATCCACAAGCTCTTGGGTATTCATCTCAAATGTCTCCTCACAATAGGAACATATTCTTCTTAAAAGGCGCTGGGCTATAATGCCGGTCAAGGTGGACTGGATAAGGAATGGGGGGATACCTAAATCCAAAAGCCGTGTAACAGCAAGAGGCGCATCATTGGTATGCAGGGTTGAAAGCACAAGGTGTCCTGTCAAGGTTGCCTGAATGGCATTCTGTGCTGTCTCCAAGTCCCTCATCTCACCAATCATAATAATATCCGGATCCTGCCTTAATATATTTCTCAAAATATTCGAAAACGTTATGTCTACGGCAGGTTGAACAGCTATCTGATTGAAGTCCTCGTAAACCATCTCAATAGGGTCTTCAATAGTAGTAACATTCTTCTCTTCATTGGATAAATGCTGCAATGTAGAATAAAGGGTTGTTGACTTTCCGCTGCCGGTTGGTCCGCATACAAGAACAAGGCCATGGGGCAAATCGATAAAATGTTTGTAACGGGCCAGGTCTGCTGATGTCATGCCGAGGTTGCCCATATCCTGGAAAAGGATATCCGGATCCAGTATACGTAAAACAATTTTTTCACCAAAGGCCGTAGGCACCGTTGAAACCCTAATCTCTACATCATGACCACTTTCTCCGGCAACCTTTATCCTTCCATCCTGAGGCCTTCTCTTTTCAGCCATATCAAGACGGGACAGGGCCTTAATCCTTGAAATAATAGCCCCGTGAACACTTTTTGGCAATCTATAGATGGAGTGTAACACACCATCTATCCTCAACCTGACCAAGGTAATATTTCTCTTCGGCTCGATATGTATATCGCTGGCCCTTTGATCAAAGGCGTACGAAAATAGATGATCAACTGCATTTACAATATGTCTGTCATCTAATTGGGCCTCCCTGGATTCTCCGATCCTTATGTATTGTTCGAGGTTTCCAAGTTCAATTTTCGGTCTGGAAAACTGCTCGTCAGCAGCATCAATTGATTTCCTGAAACCGTAAAACTCATCTATGAGTTTGATAATGTCGGACTTGCTTGAAACAACTACTTTTACCTTTAGCTGGCTAACCCTGCTAATATCCTCCATGACCTCATGATTGTAAGGGTTTGGCGTTGCTACTGTCAGCCAGCCATCCTTAACTTCTACAGGCAGGACAAGGTTTTTCATGGCAAATAATCGTGGAATAGTGGAAGTCACTACCTTAAAATCAAGGGTTAGTGGATCAATTTTTTTATATTCTATCTTCCACTCCTCGGCAAGGGCCTGGAATATAGCTTCCTCATCAAGTTCCTTTGACGGGTCATCATTACGAAAAAGCTTCAAAAAAGATATAATATCTATGATAGTTACAGGATTGATTATCCGTGAAAAAAAGCTGTCAGAAATCCCTTTTGGGGCCTTAAGCTTCTCTAATTTTCTGCGAAGGCTATTTTCTTTTTTTAAAATATCCTGCCCTCGCTTATCTGAAATAAGACCTTTCTTTATCAGTATTCCGCATACATTTTCTGCTGATAGGTCAAAAATGGGGATTTTTTTCATAGAATTAAAATGTTTAATTAGAATTATTAATGATACTTTAAAAACTCGAAAAAATCTTTTGTAAGAAATTTTTTTTTGGAAAAAAATGGGCATTACGATCGACCAAAGGCACTTTTTATGAGTCCATCAATTTTCCGAATTTTAAAACTTTTCTTACAGCTTAATCTCTCTTGCTCATTTCTTCAAAAATTGCCTGTGCCAGAATTAAATCCTCTTGAGTGTCTATGCCCATGACCTCCTTTTCTTCTTCAACCATATTGAATCCTACACGTAACCCATCATCAGTCATCAACTTAATCAGATCCGTAATAAAGTATTCCTCTACAACCATCATTTGTTCACCCCTTACCTTTTCAACATAATGAGGCCTATCCTTTAATTTCAGCAAATATTTGAGTAAAACAGGCCTTTCTACCGCATATATTCCAGAATTACAAACCTTTAACTGTTTTTGCCTTTCTAATGGGTATTCCCTCCAATACCTCCACTCAATAATACTTTTTACCTCTCCGTCTATTATATCTAAAATTCCGTATTGGGCCTTATTCATTGGTTCAAATCCCAAAACAACAATATGCTTTTCCCTGAGGCCTTCGACAAGTTTTCTGTATGTTTCCGCCTTAACAAATGGGACATCCCCCATAGTTATAATGCAGTATTCTTGATCCACCTTTTCTAAAAATTCCCGGGCCGCAATAAGGGCTCCTCCTGTTCCATTAAGCGCGGGTTGCTCATAATGAAAAATATCACTATCCAAGCTCGCGGCAATCACCTCATCCTTTCTGTGATTTACCATTACGGCCTTTGGTCCTTGTGGGAGGTTTCTTATAACCTCTGAAATAACTAAATTTTCACCTTCATAGGGATCCTCTCTGGGTACCAACGGAAGCAAGGTTTTATTGCCTTGATAATTCTTCATCCTGCTCCCATAACCCGCAGCAAAAATGATAGAGGCAGTTCTTTGTTCCTGCATTTTTCCTTAAATATCCTTTATATTTGATTATTCAAAATCTCGCAGAACCCGAAAAATTTAACACCTATTTAGCAAATGACCAACGCCTTGCTTCAAGGTTATAAATGAGAGCAACTCATACGTTTCATAAGCTAATTTTTTTAATGACATAATAACAATTAATATAAAAATGATAAATCAAAATATATTTACTTTATTGAAATTGTGTCAAAAAAGTGCATGATAAATGTGTAAAAAAAAACAGCCTCAGGTAAAAATCTGAGGCTGTTTAAAATATCCGGAGATACCGTTACTATAATAAGTTTTTCTCTTTCCTCCACATTGCCCCATGGGAAAAATTTTTATAATTTAGTAACGAATATCCCAGACATTATTTATATACGCAACTATTGTGCCAATTAAATTATAGCTTATTATGACTATATTATATAAAATTATATTAATTATAGCAATTATTTATTTTATATGTGTTAAAGCTAACACATCTTAATGTGAAAATCAAACACATTTTGCATGAGAATAATAAAATATTTTACAATCAAATGTCAAGTTAAGTTGACTCTGTAATTGGATACATGGTAAAGAAATCTTAACGACTTAGGTTGTTTGGTTTACGGCTCGAGGACGACGGCTTTAGATTAATAATTTTTATTCCATGCTTACAGACCTCATAGAGGTAGTGTCCGATTGGTTTGAAAAAAGTCTTGGGCTATTCAACAAATAAGATAACCATAGTGTTTTGTTATAAATTGAACCTCTTTTTCGCCAGCCTAATTTTTAACCCTTAAAAATTGAGCCTGAGTAGTTACAAAAAAATAAAGATAAATTTTGGATCCATATTATTTTATGCAAGAGGCCATTAATGAGGCCAAAAATGGATGGCTCGAAGGAGAGGTACCAGTAGGGTCATTATTAATTGACAATTCAAATAGAATATTGGCAAGAAATCATAATAGATGTATCTCCCTTAATGACCCTACTGCCCATGCGGAAATATTGGTTATCAGACAGGCAGCACTATCTATTAAAAATTACAGGCTAAATGGCCTGACTATGTTTGTAACTATTGAGCCTTGCCCCATGTGTATGGGCGCTATTATAAATGCAAGATTAGAAATGCTTATCTTCGGTGCCTTTGACCAGAGGGCAGGGGCTGCAGGTTCAGTTTACAACCTAACTAATGATAAAAGACTAAATCACCAGGTAAAGGTAGTATCCGGAATAATGGAAAATGAATGCAAGGGGCTTATGCAGGATTTTTTTCGTAGACGCCGATAATGATATTTGAATTGTCAGATATCATTATTTATTTATCAATACATATTTAGCTATATACGGCGAGATAACTGCCTTTATTATCGGAGAGGTACCGAAGAGGTCGTAACGGGGTCGACTCGAAATCGATTTGTCTCGTTAATAGCGGGGCACGTGGGTTCGAATCCCACCCTCTCCGCCAAATATTAATCCGTTATGAATACTTTCTTTAGAAACTTATATCTAACAATGCTTTTTAATGTATAATAACGCTAAAAAGCCTGCTATATTCATTTGGCTGTAAAGAGAGCAAAGACTTAAACATCTCTTTTTGCTTTACATTCAAAAGGGCTTAAAGTAAAAAGGCGTTTCAGGGATTTTACGTTTTAGAAGGTAGCGATTGGGACAGATAAATAGTGCAAGAAAAAGCCGTAATCTTTCACGGTTCAAAGGCTAATTGCCTTACGATTTTCTGCATCTTTTTGCTTTTAAGTTCGGCATAAATTATCTTGACGTATCGTAAGAATCCAATTTATCCTGCGTTGAACTCAAAATAGAATTCTTGCTTCAGGAGAACATATGTCCTGCCCACTAAATCAGTCTGGTCTCAAACCTTTATCCGCCGCTCTTGTGGCGGGTTGAACCCTGAGTCTCGATTTCATCGGGAAACCCTGAACCTGTGTACGGTTAAAGATTTTTATTATAAAAGTAACAACTTCATTACAAAGGGG
Source organism: uncultured bacterium (assembly GCA_965603225.1). Taxonomy (GTDB): domain Bacteria; phylum Desulfobacterota; class DSM-4660; order Desulfatiglandales; family B25-G16; genus M55B121. Next base: position 7,476 of record CBFDCD010000017.1, on the reverse strand, counting down.
CAAATATAGCAAAACCTCTATAAATGGCATGGCTGATTTTTATTTTATCAGTTAATTTTTCATTAAGACTGCGGAGAGATGTCCGAGCTGGCTGAAGGAGCGCGACTGGAAATCGCGTGTACTACCAAAAGTGGTACCGGGGGTTCGAATCCCCCTCTCTCCGCCACCTACATTAAAAAATTTAATCATGGCATACGAAATTTTTGCAATAAAATGGAGGCCTCAACTATTTGAAGATGTTATAGGTCAAGAGCACGTTGCGCAGACACTTAAAAACGCCATCCTATTTGACAGAACAGCATCTGCCTATCTATTTAGTGGCGCAAGGGGGGTGGGTAAAACATCGCTTGCGCGCATATTTGCAAAGGCCTTAAACTGTAAAGATACCTCCGAAGGAAATCCCTGCAACAAATGCACCTCCTGTACTGACATAACCAATGGGTCATCTGTCGATGTACAGGAAATCGACGGTGCATCAAATAGGGGCATAGATGAGATAAGAAACATAAGGGAAAATATAAAATATCTCCCCTCAAATGGTAAGCACAGAATATATATTATAGATGAAGTCCATATGCTAACCATCCATGCATTCAATGCCTTGCTTAAAACCCTTGAAGAGCCCCCAAGTCACGCAAAATTTATCTTCGCAACTACAGAACCCCATAAGATTCCTGTAACTATTCTATCAAGGTGCCAACGATTTGATTTCAAAAGAATACCCCTGTTAAAAATAAAAAAGCAAATGGAGAGGATAGCAGGGGAAGAAAATATAAAAATAAGCGATCATGGTATATCTATTATAGCAAGACAAGCAGAAGGAAGTCTACGGGATGCAGAAAGCCTGTTGGATCAGGTTGTTTCATTTACCGGACAAGATGTTGATGATAGCCGAATAACATCTGTATTGGGTATAATAGACAGGGACTTTATTAACAGAATGTCTCAGGCAATAATTGAGGGAAATAGCAATGACTGTCTTGAAATAATTAATGAAATATATAATCATGGTTATGAAATTAAAGAATTCTATCGAGAAATAATGAACCAGTTTAGAAACCTTATTGTATCACTTATCCCTCAAGCCCATAATCAACTTTTGGATCTGTCTGATAGTGAGATAGACGAGGTGCGAAAACGATCAAAAAAAGCTGGAATGGCAAGACTCTTGCAATCCCTTAATTTTCTGATAAACAGGGAGGCAGATCTCCGCTATACGGATAGCCCTAAGATTGTTCTTGAGGCCATCTTGCTAAAACTAATAGAAATAAAAGATTACCTCTCTTTTGATGAACTAATCAAGAAGGTTGAAAATATTGAAAAACGGCTAACACAAACAGCTGCAGCAGACCATGGAAAAGACCCTGTTTTATTTTTAGAAAAAAAAGAAGGCCTCACCGAAGAAACACGAGAAGGGAACAGCAAAGAATGGAATGGCTTTATACGATATCTTGCTACCAGAGACAGACCTATGGCAAATATACTTAAAGAATTCACCTATTATGAATTCATAAAAAACGGAATAGAATTAGCCTCGGATAAAGGGGCATTCACGGAAAGCTATTTTGACAACCCTGAGCATTATGAGAAATTGACTTCCTTTGCCCGTGATTTTTTTAAATCAAATTTCAACATTATATTTAAAAAGCAAGGTGACTTTAAGGACCTCAAAAAAGCATCAAGGGAAAATAACATTCCCGGTTTAGTTAAGGATGTAATTGATGTATTCGAAGGCAAAATTGTAGGCAGTGACTGAAAGGTAACCATTTTATTAAATTTACCATTGAGACCTTAAAATGAATTTCTTTAGATATAAAAATGATGACCTCTTTTGCGAGGATGTGGCTGTAGCAGACATAGCTAAGCAAATTGGAACACCTTTATACCTATACTCCTGGGCAACCATGGCGAGGCATTTCCGTATTTTTAGAGATGCCTTTAATGGCCTGAAACACCTGATCTGTTTTTCTGTAAAATCTAATTCAAACATTGCCATCCTTAAAACAATGGCCTCAGAGGGTGGAGGGGCGGATATAGTATCAGGAGGAGAACTCTATAGGGCTATACAGGCAGGCATACGGCCGGACAGAATCGTTTTTTCTGGTGTAGGAAAAACACCTGAGGATATTGAAATGGCCCTAAAGTCAAATATCCTTATGTTTAATGTAGAGTCAGACCAGGAACTGCACACCATAAATAGTGTTGCAAAAAAAATTGGTCACAAGGCAACAATTGCCATACGCATTAACCCAGACATAGAGCCAGATACTCATCCATATGTTGTGACAGGGTTCAATGAAAATAAGTTCGGCATACAGATAGATGATGCCCTGAATACTTACGAACTGGCCATGGGATTGGAACATATTGATATAAAAGGAATTTCCTGCCATATAGGCAGCCAGCTTACCGAGATAACCCCCTTTGTTGATGCGTTACTAAAATTAAGGGAACTTTCTCAAATAATAAAAAAAATGGGCATCAATATAACCTTTCTCGATCTCGGTGGAGGACTGGGCATAACCTATGATACTGAAAATCCTCCGCACCCATCAGAATACGCCAACGCTGTAAAAGAGATAATAGGAAAAGATCAGCTTACCCTTATACTGGAGCCTGGCAGGGTTATTATAGGCAATGCCGGTATCCTTGTAACCAGGGTTGTCTATACCAAATCTACACCAATCAAGAAGTTTATAATCGTAGATGCCGGCATGAACGATCTCATCAGGCCTTCATTATATAATTCCTTCCATTCAGTGCTGCCTGTAAAAAAGACTGAGAGTGAAATAATTACAGCCGATTTGGTTGGCCCTATTTGCGAAACAGGAGACTTTTTTGCTAAAGATAGAAAAATGCCCTCTTTTAAACAAGGTGATTTTGTTGCCTTGATGAGCGCAGGGGCCTATGGTTTTTCTATGGCCTCAAACTACAATTCCCGTCCGCGTCCGGCAGAAGTTCTCGTTAAGGAAAAGGAATTTTCTCTGATTAGATCAAGGGAAACATTAGATGATCTTGTAAGGGGTGAGACGATCCCTGAATTCATTAATTAGAGTAATGTCTTTTCGTTTTTACACCTTGCTGCGCCTGCCTTCCACGACGTCAGCCGGCAGGTAGTTGCATTTTGAACCAAAAATAGCCGAAACCGAGAAAAAGGAAGAAAGTCCTTATAAAATAGGGGCTAACCGGGAACCGTGAACCCGATAGCTTGAACATTCCACATTTTTTAACAAAGGAGGATTACTATGATAAAAGGATCTATTGTCGCCATTATAACACCCTTCAAGGGAAATAACTTTGACGAATCATCTTACAGGGAACTCATTAACTGGCAGATTGATGAGGGTACTAATGGAATAGTGCCTTGTGGCACTACCGGTGAATCAGCAACCCTGAATATGGAAGAACACAAAAGGGTTATTCAAGTAGCAGTTGAGGAGGTAAACAAGAGGGTGCCGGTAATAGCCGGCACTGGTGGAAATAGCACAAGCGAGGCAATAGAGCTGACACTCTATGCCAAGCAGGTTGGAGCTGATGCCACCCTCCAGGTTACACCATATTACAACAAACCTTCACAGGAGGGTCTTTACCAACACTTCAAGGCCATTGCCGAGGCCGTTGCATTACCTCAGGTTCTCTACAATGTACCAGGACGGACAAGCATAAATATGCTCCCCGAAACTGTTGCCAGGCTTGCAGAACTCCCTGATATTGTAGCCATTAAAGAGGCATCGGCAAATTTAGGACAGATGGAGGAAATTATTCGACTGGCAGGTGAAAAAATAACCCTTCTATCAGGAGATGATAATATAACCCTCCCGGTGATGGCTATTGGCGGAAAGGGTGTGGTTTCCGTAGTCGCAAACATCGTTCCAAAAATTACAGCTGATACTGTGCTGGCCTGGGAAAATGGCGATATTGAACGGTCCAGAGAACTCTTTTACAAACTTTTACCTCTGTGCCAGGCTATGTTTTTTGAGACTAATCCTGTTCCAGTCAAAACATCTCTGGCCCTTATGGGTAAGATAGAAGAAAATATCAGGTTACCCCTTGCAAAAATGCAGGAAAATAACCTAAATAAGCTAAAAGATGTTCTAAAAAGCTATAAACTAATCTAAAAGGAGAAAAAATGATAAATACTGTTGTAGCTGGTGCAGCTGGCAGGATGGGCGGTAGAATCATACAGATGATTCAAAAAAGCGGTGAGATAACGTTATCAGGCGCCTTTGAAAAACCAGACCACCCTGCAATCGGCAAAGATGTTGGACAAATAGTAGGCCTCGGTAATATTAACATGGAGCTAAAGGCTGATATTAACGAGGCTATGGAAGATGCCGATGTCCTCATTGACTTTACCACCCCTGAAAGTACCCTGAAAAATATCAGGTTCATCTCCAAAACAGATCAAGCCATAGTTATTGGCACTACAGGAATTACTGATGAGATAAATCAGGAGCTAAACCTCCTTTCCCAACAAATCAGGTGTGTCATGTCTCCTAATATGAGCGTTGGCGTTAACGTGCTTTTTAAAATTGTAAAGGACCTGTCGAAGATACTCAATACGGGTTATGATATGGAAATCATGGAGTATCATCACAGGCTTAAAAAAGATGCACCGAGTGGCACAGCTATGCATCTTGCAAAGATACTTGCAGACACAACCGGTAGAAATCTTGATACAGACGCTGTATATAAAAGAAAGGGTTTCATCGGGGTCAGAAGAGATGAGGAAATAGGTATCCAGTCCATAAGGGCCGGTGATATTGTTGGTGAACATACCGCTATATTTGCCGGTGTAGGAGAAAGAATTGAAATCACACATAGGGCCCATAGCAGGGACAACTTTGCAAGAGGCGCCTTATTGGCGGCTACATGGGTTGTACAACAACCGAATGGTCTTTACGACATGCAAGACGTATTAGGGCTAAAGGAGAATGACAATGTTTGAGCTGGCTGAAAGGATTAAAAAACTGCCCCCATATCTGTTCAAGGACATCGACCGGAAGATAAAGGAAATGGTCCAAAAAGGTATAGATATAATAAACCTTGGGATTGGAGACCCAGACCTCCCAACTCCAATTAAAATTGTTGATTCAATGATGAAGGCCATTAAAGACCATAAAAATCATCACTATCCATCTTATTCCGGCATGGAAGAATTCATTGCATCTATAGGGGAATGGTATAATGAAAGATTTTCAGTCAGCCTTGACCCGGAAAATGAGATATTGGCCCTGATAGGCGCAAAAGAGGGCGTAGCCCACCTTCCTTTGGCGTTCATAAACCCCGGTGACCTTGTACTTATAACTTCACCGTCTTATCCAGTGTATAACAGCGGCACCCTTTTTGCCGGCGGAGAGCCCTACTTCCTTCCCCTTACAAAGGAAAACGACTTTATGCCTGACCTTGCCTCTATACCGGATAACGTTAAAGGAAAGGCTAAAATGTTGTGGTTAAATTATCCCAACAATCCAACTTCAGCTGTAGCCACCAAGGATTTTTTCGAAGATGCAGTTGATTTTGCACATAAAAATAATATCCTCCTATGTCATGATCTTACATACAGTGAGATAGCCTTTGATAATTACAAACCTATGAGTCTTCTTGAAATTGAAGGGGCAAAAGATGTGTGCATTGAGTTTCACTCACTATCAAAGACATATAATATGACTGGGTGGCGAATAGGTTTTGCCGTAGGCAATAAGGAGGCTGTAAGAGGCTTAGGCTTAATAAAAAGCAACATTGATTCCGGGATCTTTCAGGCTATTCAAATAGCAGGCATAGAGGCCCTTCGGTTATACAGGGAAAGCGCTGAAGAGGTAAAAAATATCTATACAGAAAGAAGAGATGTTATGGTTAAAAAGCTGAAAGAATCCGGCTTTACAGTAAATAAACCAAAGGCTACGTTTTATCTCTGGATTCCAGTGCCCCATTCATATACCTCTGTCAGCCTTGCAACAAGGCTTTTACAAGAGGCTGGCGTAGTAGTAACCCCTGGCAATGGTTTCGGCCAACCTGGCGAAGGTTATATAAGACTGGCCTTGACACAGAAAGAAGACAGGTTAATCGAGGCCGCTGACAGGATAAAAAATATTGGGCTATGAGATTGAGGAAAAAACAGCATATATCGGTATAGGATCGAATTTAGGGGACAAGGTTAATAACTGCCTGCAATCCATTAAAAGCATAGAGAGATTACCTGGATGCCATGTAATTTCCCGTTCATCAACATTCAAAACAGAGCCGGATGGTGTAACGGGACAAGACTGGTATGCAAACTGTGTTATCCAAATAAAAACCACACAACGTCCGTCTGAGTTGTTAAGATCCCTTATGGATATAGAATCAGGGATGGGCAGAATAAGGAAGAAAAAATGGGAGGCAAGAATAATTGACCTTGACATACTGCTGTTTAATCAAGAGATTGTAAATACAGACAGCCTGTCAATTCCCCACCCACTTCTACACAAAAGACGGTTTGTATTAGAGCCATTAGCCCAGTTAGCGCCTGACCTTATACATCCTGTACTTAAAGTAACTATTCGTCAACTGAAGGAAGAGCTTCCAAAAGGTCCTTTTGTTGAAATATTGTAATCGCTTACGGTTTAAACAGTAAAGGAGACAAAATGAAATTTTTTATAGACACTGCAAACATCGATGAGATTAAAAAAGCGAATGAATTAGGTCTATTAGACGGAGTAACCACTAATCCGACACTGGTGTCAAGAGAGAAAAGAAACTTCGAGGAATTAATTAAGGATATATGCGAAATAGTAGATGGGCCGGTAAGCGCTGAGGTTACAAGCCTTGATGCGGAAGGAATGGTCAGAGAGGCAAGGCACCTGGCAAAAATCGCCCCTAATGTAGTTGTAAAAATCCCTATGATTACAGAAGGAGTGAAGGCGGTAAAGATACTTTCCGGAGAAAACATTAAAACCAATGTTACACTGGTATTTTCACCATTGCAGGCATTAATAGCAGCCAAGGCCGGCGCTACATTTGTAAGCCCCTTTATTGGGAGGCTTGATGATATAAGCAGCGTTGGAATGGAAATAGTGGAAGATATTGTTACTATCTTTGAAAATTATGGATTTCAAACAGAGATTATTGTGGCAAGCATCCGCAACCCGGTTCATGTGTTGGATGCCTCGTTAATAGGCGCCCACATTGCAACAATACCCTTTAATGTCCTTATAAAGCTCACTGAACATCCGCTCACAAAGATAGGGTTAGATAAATTTCTGGAAGACTGGAAAAACCTCGGATAATAAATGTCATTCAATAGAGTACGCTTTAATATCGCAATTATTTCTCTGTTTTTTCTTTCATTATCTGTAAGGCCTGCGGGGGCGGACATTTACAGATTTAAGGATGGAAATGGTGTCTGGCATTTTACGAATACCAAATCAGACGCCAGATACCGGCTTTTTATGAAGACAGGTAAACTCAAGGGGAAACAATATATTATTAAATATG
>CBFDCD010000016.1:0-14818 GCA_965603225.1 uncultured bacterium | reverse complement strand
TGATTAAGACCAAATATCCTTGGCAAAATTGGAGTATTTCGTAAAGTCGGGCTAAGTTTTTTAGAAATAATTGATATTAGACATTTGTAAGCTGATGGATAGTTTACATTTACCCCCAGATGTAGCCTTATATTCATTACTAATTAAAGGCCTGGTCCAATGGGCCAGGCCTTTTACTCTAAGTGGTTGAATGACTGCTTATGGGATTGTTGATTTTAGCCGCTTCAGACACGCTTGCCAAAAAGGTGGATAAGACTGGTTAACCTATATTATGTTCCAAAAGGAATTCCGTGAGAGGGCTTTTTTCTTTATCAAACGGCTCAACTGCACCTGTGCAGGTCGGGGAATCAATAATATCTAAATCAAACAGGGCATTCTTAATTATCCATACAGGGTTTTGATTATAAATTGTAATAAGATCTTTTAGCAAGTCCCCTGTTTCCCACATTTTATTAAGAAGATAATACCTTCTCTCATCCTCCTGCAAAAGCCCTAATGATGCCCTTGTAACCATACTCCATAATCTCGGCGCAATATTTGCCCCTATGGAAAGTAAACCATTCATGCTGGGGTGCTCCAAAAAACGTCCCTCATCACCGTCATACACTCTGAAGCCCGCATTACCAGCAAGGGCCTTCTGGTAATTATGGGCCCTTGCAAGAGAGCCTTTAAAAATTAATGCCCTGATGTTATTAATTTTGCTTAAATCCTCTATTATGTTTGTCCGAATATTGTTCCTCTTTAGGGATTTATTCAACGACTTGATAAGATCCGGATCATTATAGAGGATAAAAGGATGCCTTGTCTTTGATACGAGGCCCTCATAGTGATTCACAAGGTCTCTATTGCTATGATAGTAGAGAGGCGCGTCAATCCAGAATACCTGGCCTTCATAGTGTGATGAACTTAGGACATCCTCAAGACGAGCAAGCAGACCTTCCGCATCCTCTGCCCTTTCTCCTGTAATCCAATAAAATAATGGAACCCTTTCCTGGACAAAGGCTAAAGCATTTTTAAGCAATTCTATTTTTACACTTTCCTCAAGCGCCCTGCCCTCCCCCATATTTGGTCCTGATAGAAGTATACCGGAAGCGTAAGGCAACACCCTGGTGAAAAGTGAATCAAGACCCTTGTTATCAAGAACTCCCTTGTCAGACATTGGGGTTATAAGATCAACTATCATGCCTTTAGGCGCTTTATTATTTTTCATTTGTGCTATACCTCTCTCCCCCTAAAAGACCATGGAGGTGAACAATGCCTTTAACCTGTTTTACTTTATCAACAACAGGCAACACTGTGATTTCATTATTTTCCATTAACTCTATTGCATCGCTTGCCTTTTTATCTCTATCAATCATCTTCGGGGAAACCGACATTATTTTCCTGACGTTTAATTTCAGTATATCTTGCCATTTAAATAGAGATCGTCTAATATCACCATCAGTAACAATACCGAGCAAGCCAAAACTCTCATTGACAACAAGGCACGCACCTAATCCCTTCCGGTTAATTTCAAGAATTGCCTCTTCCACTGTCTGGCTTGGGTAAATCATTGGTATCTTGTCTCCTGTAATCATAAAATCCCTGACATCAAACGAAAGCCTCTCCCCTAAACTGCCGCCTGGATGAAACTTCTTGAAGTCTCTTTTATTAAAATGCCTTCTGTCTATAAGAACAACTGCCAAGGCATCTCCCATAGCCAGGGCAGCGGTTGTACTGGTTGTAGGTGCAAGACCTAATGGGCACGCCTCCCTTTCTACCCCTACATTTATAAAAATAGTGCTCTCTCTTGCCAGTGGGGATTCCGGATCCCCTGTAAACGCAATAACATTCATCCCCAGGTCCTTTAGAATAGGCAATAAAGTGGATAGTTCCTTTGTGTAACCGCTATTTGAGATGGCTATAACAATATCATTAACCGTAACAACACCGAGGTCACCATGGACTGCCTCTGACGGGTGAAGAAATAATGATGGTGTGCCAGTACTGTTCAGGGTAGCTGTTATCTTCTTTGCAATTATTCCTGACTTGCCGATTCCAGTCATTATTACCCTTCCCTTGCTGTTAAAAACCATTTCTACGGCACGTTCAAACTCCGGTCCTAATCTTTCCACTAAATCAAGAATCCCCTGGGCCTCGATCTGTAATACCTCTCTGGCCTGTCTAATTACCCTTGATTCATTTTTCATTTTTCTACCTTAAAATACTGTCGATTTAGTAAAATTCTCATATCTTTCTCAAAATTTCTCACTATACTAGTTGAACCGCTGTTTGCTTTCAATAATCGATTTAAACCTTTATATCAGCAAGTCTACTATCATCTCCCTCTTTATACAAAAACGGCGCAATTCTTATTACCTGTTTTTTAGCAGATCCAATATTTTTCTTGATCTCCTGTCTGGCTCTCTTGCCTAATATGTCTGCCTTCTTTGGGTTTTTCAGCATCCATTGTGCTATTTTCAGCAATTCATCGCCATCTTTCACTTCAAGACCTGCGCCTGTCTTTTCTATAAGACTTCTTGCGTCCAGAAAATTCTCCATTGATGGTCCGTAAATAACCATCTTACCCCATACAGCAGCCTCCAAAATATTATGCCCTCCATGAGGGACAAGGCTGCCGCCACAAAAAATTATATTTCCAAGGCTGTAAAGTCCAAAAAGCTCACCTATTACATCTACAATAATAACCTGTTTATTTCCCGGAAAATGATAATCAAACTTACTTCTCAAACAGTAATCAAATTTGTGGGACATTAGAATAGACTCTATTCTCCTGGACCTTTCTATATGCCTGGGGGCTATAACCAACAACATGTCCGGATCATCCATAAGTAGATTTCCGTATGTTTTAATTATTATTTCATCCTCTCCATCTGCAGTGCTCCCTGCAACAAAAACAGTCTTTGTCCTGTCAATTTTATATATCCTGGATATTTTTTTTGACAACTCCGGCCTTGCGTCATCTAACAGTATATCATATTTTGCGTTACCACCAACCACCACTTTTTCAGGATCTGCCCCTGTTGATATTATTCTTCGTGCATCTAAATCACTTATCATGGAAAGAAGCGTAAATACAGATAGGGCATCTTTTATTAAAAAGTTAAAATGCCTGTATGTTTCCATTGATTTTTCAGAAATACGGCCGTTTATAAGGAACGCGGAAATATTAAGCTTTTTGCATACAAACAAAAAATTTGGCCATATTTCAGTTTCCAGGTTAATAAATATGTTAGGGGAAATTTTATGCAAAAACCGCTTTACACACCATAACATATCAATAGGGTTGTAGATTATTATAATGTCATTCGGCATACATCTTAAAGCATCTTGTCTGCCTGTTTTTGTGGTAGTTGATAAAATTATAGAAAAATTGCCGTCTAACTTTTTTATCTCCCTTATAATAGCTCGTGCCACTTTTACCTCCCCCACGGATACTGCATGGATCAACACCCTTTCGGCGTTATTTTTTGGAGGTATATTTAAACCGTTTATCAGGCCTAATCTTTCTCTAAAATGTCTATCTATTAGCCCCTTGTAAAGAAAATAAACAAAAAGAAAGGGGCCGCCTATGAAAAATAAGGAGGCAATAATTACATTGTAAACGAAAAAGTTCATTTTCAACCCTGATCATTTTTAATAATAATAGTAGGAATACCATATAATCCGTGCCCTTGATAGTATCAAATAAAACCACAATCACAACAGAAAATTTAAAATACATCGATAAAATATTAATGCAATTCGTCCAAAACCTAAAATCAAATACCCCTAAAATTATAAATTGGCTTTGCAAAAAATATATAACTATGGTAGCAATATTGCTATAATAGTTTTTGACACTTTAATAAATATTAACACTTTTCTGATTGATAATTTACGAAATTATCTATGCATGAGTAAAATAAAGAATTTTAATTTTGTAAAAAATATACATTTTCAAGGGAGTTATAAATGTCAGGACACTCAAAATGGAGCTCTATAAAACATAAAAAGGGTGTTGTCGATGCTAAGCGCGGCAAAATTTTTACAAAACTTATTAAAGAGCTTTCAGTCGCAGCAAGGCTTGGCGGAAAAGATGCAGATTCCAATCCAAGGCTAAGAACGGCCATTGCAGCTGCCAAAGCAGAAAATATGCCCAAGGAAAACATCGAAAGGGCCATCAAGAAAGGAACAGGTGAATTAGAAGGTGTAACCTACGAAGAGTACACCTATGAAGGGTATGGTCCAGGAGGAGTAGCAGTGTTGGTTGATGTATTGACTGATAACAAAAACAGGTCTGTCGCAGATATAAGACATATTTTTGAAAAGCACGGTGGTAATTTAGGTGAATCAGGATGTGTGGCGTGGATGTTTTCCCAAAAGGGCCTTATTGTTTTTCCAAAAGACCATACAGACGAGGAAAAGCTGTTTGAATTGGCATTAGATGCAGGCGCAGAGGATATTAATGAAGACGACAATGAATTTGAGGTTACCACTGATCCTCCTTCCTTTGAACAGATTAAAACAACCTTGGAGAATGCCGACCTAAAGCCCACATTCGCAGAGGTAACAATGATTCCCTCAACAACGGTTAATCTTGAAGGCAAGCATGCCCAGCAAATGTTAACCCTTATGGAATTGCTTGAAGATAACGATGATGTCAGCCATGTATATGCCAACTTTGACATCTCCGATGATGTCATGGAGGATATTGGTTAATGCTGGTCCTGGGAGTTGATCCAGGCTCTATAGTCACAGGTTATGGACTGGTAAAAAAGGATGGAAACAGGCTTACCTACATTGGAGGTGGAAATATATCTTTTCCTAAGTCGTGGCCGTTTTACCTTAGGGTCCATGGTATTTTTAAATCCCTGATTGACATTATGCAGGAATATAATCCTGAGGAAATGTCAATTGAGGATATTTTTTTTTCAAAAAACGTTAAAAGCGCATTAAAAATTGGCCATGCAAGGGGGGCTGCCCTTGTTGCAGCCATCCAGTGCAACCTAAAAGTATTTGAGTACTCTCCGTTGCAAATAAAACAATCAGTGGTAGGGTACGGAAGGGCTACAAAGGAACAGGTACGGGATATGGTCAAACTTATTCTCAAAATCGACACCCGACTTTCTCTTGATGCCTCAGATGCACTGGCTACGGCAATCTGCCACCAGAACTGGATTAGATTCGATACTACCGATCACTAAGGTACACATAATGGGTACGGTAATTTATGATAGCTCACATAACCGGAACACTGCTCAGTAAAAATCCGGAATCAGCAATAATAGACACAGCCGGAGTTGGATATCAGCTTTTTGTTCCTTTATCCACTTTTTATAAATTGCCTGATGAACTTGAAAAGGTAAGCCTCTATGTCTACACTCATGTAAGGGAAAATATATTTCAATTATTCGGCTTCCAAACAAAAATAGAGAAAAAAATATTTTTACTGCTTATCTCTGTGTCCGGCATAGGACCAAAACTTGCCTTAAATATTCTCTCAGGTATTGGACCTGATGACCTCTTAAGTGCTATTATAACATCAAATTCTGAAAGAATTTCTGATGTTCCAGGTGTCGGGAAAAAAACAGCACAGAGAATAACCCTGGAATTAAAAGAAAAGGCGTCCAGCCTGTCAATAGACATAGAACTACTGCCAAAAATGACGGTTCATGTAGAAAACAAAGAAATCTTCAATGACGCCTTATCCGCCCTTATCAACCTCGGATACAATAATAAACCTGCCAAGAAAGCAATAGAAGACGTTTTGCGCAGTGATAAGGAAATAAACCTTGAGGAACTGCTAAGAGTGGTATTGCAAAACTTATCAAAGTGAGTCCTTTTTATGCTAAAAAAAGCAAGTCATCAAATTGTGAATTTTAGCAGAATTATTTTACAATTTTGTGGCAAAACCTAAATAGTAACAAAAATATTGATTGATTATGGAGAAAGGAATAACAAACCCACACCCTGAGAATGGTGAAAATTCCCTGGAACTCAGCCTCAGGCCTGCAAGCCTGGATATGTTTATTGGCCAGGAAGATCTAAAGAGGAACCTTAAAATCTTTATAGATGCTGCCAAAAAACGTTATGAGGCATTAGACCATGTTCTTTTTCATGGCAGTCCAGGTCTTGGAAAGACTACCCTGGCCAATATAATTTCCAATGAACTACAGGTAAATATAAAAACTACCTCAGGTCCCGTATTGGACAAGCCCGGTGATTTAGCAGCTATATTAACATCATTGGAGCCACGGGATGTTTTGTTTGTTGATGAAATCCATAGACTTAACCATGTAGTGGAAGAAATTCTTTACCCTGCCCTCGAAGATTTTACCTTAGATATTATAATTGGACAGGGCCCGTCAGCAAGGACAGTAAAATTAGATATTCCACCTTTCACCCTTGTTGGAGCAACTACGAGAACCGGACTACTTACTCCTCCTTTGAGGGACCGGTTTGGAATTATTCAACGGTTGGAATTTTACAGGCCTGAAGAACTTCGGGAAATTGTAAAAAAATCGGCAGCTATTCTTACTATACAAATCGAGGAAAAAGGGGCTTTTGAGATTGCAAAACGATCCAGGGGAACCCCAAGAATTGCCAACAGGCTCCTTAAACGAGTGAGGGATTACGCACAGATAAAGGCAGATGGACTGATTACCCTACCAGTTGCAGCTAAGGCATTAGAAATGCTGGAGGTAGATGATAAAGGTCTTGACAAAATGGACAGACAAATTATGTTAACAATAATAGAAAAATTTGACGGTGGCCCTATAGGTGTTGATACACTGTCAGCCGCCATTTCCGAAGAAAAGGATACCATTGAAGAGGTTTATGAACCGTTCTTAATACAAAATGGATATATAAACAGGACACCAAGGGGTAGAGTAGCTACCAAACTGGCCTATAAACATTTTGGATGTACCCCTAAAGAGAATAAAAGTGTTAATCAAACGAAACTATTTTAATTGTACCCTCAACACCCCCCAGTAGATTTGATTTTTAATATAAATTGACTTTTACATTAGTCTTTTCTAAAACATGTCATTAGCTGTATCCGAAATACTTCATTAAAGGGCCGATAAATGAAAATTATAATAATTGGAGCCGGGGACGTTGGGTTTCATATTGCCCAGAGACTCGCAGAAGAAAATCAAGATGTCGTTTTAATTGAAATTGATCCCAAAAAAATTAGAGAGGTCCAAAATGTTTTAGACATACAAACTATTCTTGGCTCAGGAACCAACCCATCGGTTTTGCAAGACGCCGGCATTAAAGAAAGTGATATGATTGTTGCAGCAACCGACAATGATGAGGCGAATTTAATAGCCTGTTTCTACGCCCAATTCCTGACCGATTATATTACCAAGATAGTGAGGCTCAAGAATCCAGACTATATGAAGCACAGGGAAATCTTTGATCAAGATTTTCTGAATATTGATTTGATTATAAATCCTCGTACAGAGATGGTTTCCTCCATGCTAAAGCTCATGGAAATTCCAGAGGCATCAGAGGTAGTAGACTTTAAGGGCGGTAAAATAAAACTGCTCGGCATAACTGTCAAAGAAGATTCCCCATTAGTCGGGAAAAAGCTCACCTTTTTTAGTGATCTTGAGCGTGTAATCCTTGTTGGCGTTATCATAAGGGGGGAGCGTGTCATTATACCAAGGGGAAACGACATAATTAAGGCAAATGATTTAATCTACTGCATCTCCCAAAGAGAGGATATTCCGAATATTTTTCACCTGATGAATATTAGAAAAAAAGAATTGAGCCGCGTAATGATTATTGGTGGCAGCGAAACGGGCTTTACATTGGCAAAATCACTTGACAATACATCTATTAACACAAAAATCGTAGAAAGAGACGGGCAAAGATGTTTAGAAATGGCTGAAAGTCTTAAAAAGGTTGTTGTATTAAATGGCGACGCCACAAATAGGGATTTTCTTTTAGAGGAAAATATCGCCGATATAGATATTGTTGCCGTAATCACCGGGGATGATGAAAATAATGTCCTTATTTCTCTCCTGGCCAAGGCGTTAGGGGCAAAAAAGACAGTCACCAAAATAGGAAAGCTTAGCTACATTCCTCTCCTCTCAGAGATTGGAATTGATACTGTTGTCAGCCCACGACTTTCTGCCATAAGGGCAATTCTTCAATATATCAGGAAGGGTAAGGTAATATGTGTAGCGCCACTCCAGGGAGAGGGTGCAGAGGTTATAGAATTCGAGGCGTTAGAAACCTCTGACATTGTAAACATACCATTATCAAAGGTAAAATTTCCAAAAGGCTCCATAGTCGGCGCAATTATAAGGGGAGAAGAAATTATTATTCCACGAGGACAAAACATGATCAAACCACATGATCACTTGATAATATTCGCCTTAAAAAAAATCATCCCAAAACTTGAAAAATTATTCACTGTTAAACTGGAATACTTTTAATGAGTTTCCGTAAAATCTTCCATCTTATCGGAATATTGAATCTATTCCTTGGTCTCTCCATGGTTGCACCTCTTGCAATCTCTCTTATCTACCATGATGGAAGCTCCATTTCTATACTCAACTCATTCATAATCACATCTATTAGCGGAATCGCCATGTTTTTTCTTGCAAAGACCAATAATACCTCCTCTCTTAGCCAAAGAGAGGGCATGGCCATTGTTACCCTCGGGTGGATAAGCGCTGGTCTTTTTGGTTCCCTCCCCTTTTTTCTCTCAGGCTCTATCGGAAATATAACTGATGCGTACTTTGAGTCTATATCCGGCTTTACAACTACAGGGGCCTCGATCTTAAGTAATATTGAATCCCTCCCTGAGGGAATCCTGTTTTGGAGAAGCATGATCCAATGGCTTGGAGGCATGGGGATTATTGTTCTTTCTATAGCGATACTTCCGTTCTTTGGCGTAGGAGGCATGCAGCTCTATAAGGCTGAAATACCAAGTCCTGTAGTAGATAAATTACAACCCCGTATATCTGAGACAGCCAAGGCCCTTTGGAAAATCTATTTATCCATTACCTTGCTTGAGACATTTCTTTTATGGATAGGCGGTATGCCTTTATTCGACTCTATAAACCATGCCTTTTGCACAATGCCAACCGGGGGATTTAGCACACAAAATGCGAGTATTGCCCAATATAACAGTATCTATTTTGACACTGTTATTATCATTTTTATGGCAATTGCAGGGATAAATTTTTCCCTGCACTTCAGGTTTCTTAAGGGAGAATTTAAGGTATTCGGAAATGATCCAGAATGCCGGGTGTTTTTATTAATTTTAGCCATTCTAACCTCAATAGTAGCCTTTAATATATACCAAACTGTTTATAACTCCATTGGGCAGGCTATTAGATATGCCTCTTTTCAGATTGTGTCTATAATCACAACAACAGGTTTTGTAACTGCTGATTACTCAAAATGGCCTCCATTGTCGCAGATTATCATAATATTATGCATGTTTGTTGGCGCCATGGCAGGTTCTACAGGCGGGGCCATAAAGGTTATGAGAATCATACTTATCATTAAACATGGGTACCAGGAAATTTTCAGACTTGTCCACCCACATGCTGTCATGTCGATAAAACTCGGCGGAAAACCTGTTCCTTCAGATATTTTAAGTAGTATACGGGGATTTTTTATATTGTATTTGAGCGTTTTTATTGTTGCTGTCATCATAATGTCCAGCCTTGGACTTGATGTATTTTCATCCTTTGCCTCTGTAGCTGCCACCATAGGAAATGTAGGCCCAGGTTTTGGATTGGTAGGACCTGTGCAAAATTATCTGCCTGTTCCTGATTTGGGAAAATGGGTTTTATCCTTCTGTATGCTCGTCGGACGTCTCGAAATTTACACAGTGATAGTTATTTTAACCCCTGCATACTGGCGTAAATAAAAAATTATGAGTCTTGTAACCATCTCAAATCTTTCCCTCGCCTTTTTAGGGAAGATAATTTTTAATAAAATTGGACTTCAAGTAGAGTCTGGAGACACAATTGGACTTGTTGGACCAAATGGTTCCGGAAAAACAACATTATTAAAATTAATAACAGGCGAAATATATCCTGACAAAGGGGAAATAAAGAGAGGAAAAGATGTTAGGATAGGATACTTATCCCAGGATGTCCGGTCTGCATTATCCGGCAACATTATTCAGGCTGTGCTTAATTCTATTCCTAAAAGGAAAAATCTCATTAAGGAAATAGCCCGAATAGACAGCTCACTAAAAAACATACAAGGAAAAGATAGCCAGTTAAAATTGGCTGGGAGGCTTGCTGGGCTGCATCAAGAACTGGGATACCTTGATGCACAATTCCCAATCCACGATGCAGAAAGGATTCTTTCAGGCCTGGGTTTTCGTGATGCAGATTTCAACATGCCTATCTCAACTCTGAGTGAAGGGTGGAAAATGAGGGCCCACCTTGGCAGCCTTCTTTATCAAAGCCCTGACCTGCTATTAATGGACGAACCAACCAATCATCTCGATGTACAATCTGTACATTGGCTGGAACAATTTCTTCAGAAATATAAAGGCGCCATAATCCTTGTATCCCATGATAAAGATTTTTTAAACAGACAAACAAATCAAACCATAAGCCTTGAGGCTGAGGGGATGAAAAGCTATAGAGGTAATTATAATTTCTATTTAAATGCCAGAAACGAGGAAAAATTAAACTTACTGCGACAGGAAAAAAACCAGGAACAAAAAATAAAGGATGCCCAAAAGTTTATTGAAAGGTTTCGCTATAAGGCAACCAAGGCCAGACAGGCGCAGAGCAAAATAAAATTGCTAAAAAAAATGGATATTGTTGAATCTCACCGACCTCAAAAAATTATACATTTCTCCTTTCCTGATATTCCAACCAGCGGCAGGGAGGTTATGGCAATCAAAAATATTTCAAAAGGCTTTAAGGGCAAGACACTTTACAAAAACATCAACCTAAGCATTTTCAGGGGCGATAGAATATCTATAATTGGACCAAACGGTTCTGGTAAAACAACATTGCTTAGAATGATAGCCGGTGAAACAAAGCCTGACTGCGGGGAGATAACATTAGGCCACAATGTCTCCTTAGGTTACTTTGCCCAGCATCATATGGACATGTTGTCTCCAGTAAATACAATAATTGATGAGGTAGGCCTCTCAGCGCCTAATGAATCAACAGGGTTTATAAGACGTTTATGCGGTGCCTTCTTGTTTTCCGGTGAGGATGTTGACAAATCAATATCTGTCCTTTCCGGTGGTGAAAAGGCCAGGATTTCCCTTGCAAAGCTCCTGGCAAGTCCCGGAAACTTTATGCTAATGGACGAGCCAACAAACCATCTTGACCTCATGTCATCAGAAAAATTAATAGATGCCTTAACTCAGTATATAGGAACATTGTTATTTGTATCTCACAACCAATCATTGGTTAACAGGCTGGCGACAAAGATATGGAGTATAACAGAGGAGGGAATTGAAGAATACCCAGGTAATCTTAATGAATACTTTATTCATTGTGAAAGAATGGCTACGGTATTGCCTGACCCATCTAAAAAAGAATATGAAGCATTAAACAATGTAAAAAAGGACAGGAAGGCGGAAAAAAGGCAAGAGGCTGAAAAACGTAAGGAAATCAAGGATACCATTCAGCCGATAAAGGATAAGCTAAACACCCTTGAAGATAGAATCTCACTCCTTGAAAAAAGGGAAAAAGAATTAGAAAAAATTCTTTCAGACCCGACTGTATTTGCAGACACAGAGAAGGCACCGTCTATTCTGACCGAGTATAGTAATGTCAGAGATAAAATAAAAGAGTTGTTTGCCAGGTGGGAATACGGGCAAGAGCATTTGGAAAAAACAAAAAAAGGCTTGGGTATTTAATAAAAATCCTTAGGAGAAAATGGTTCTAACAGATAAGAAGATACACCATCTTCTGTCACCTCTTTTGCCATGACTCTTACAATCTTGTTTCTTATAAGATTGTTTGAAAGAAAGGTGAAATGAACATAATTATCTGCCATGGCCCTAATAATGCCACTACTGCCACGGACCCAGCCCTCAGCTAAGACAGGAAAAGCTTTGCCCAATAAACTTTTCCTGAAGGCCTGTCTCTTTTTATGGTCAAGGGATCTCAGGGAAGATGCTCTTGCCTTTATTGTTTCATTATCAACTTGATTGGGGAATTTTGCCGCGGGTGTTCCTTTTCTCTTTGAGTATGGGAAAACATGGAGATAACTAACAGGCAACTCTTCTAAAAGATGAAAGGTACTATTAAAGGAATCATTGTTCTCCCCTGGAAAACCTACCAATACATCAACTCCTATAGAGGCTCCAGGGATTAAATGTTTTATGTTATGTACCGTTTCAATAAACGCTGCAGCAGTATAATGCCTGTTCATCCTTTTTAAAATCAAATCGTCACCACTTTGTAAAGAAATATGAAAATGACGACAAAACCAATCCCGACTTGCCATTAGTTCAATTAATTTTCTGTTTATCTCAGTTGGATTAAGGGAGCTAAGTCTTATCCTCATATGGGGGTTATTTTTATCAATCTCGTACAAGAGAGCAGTTAAATCAATGTCATCACTAAGATCATGACCATATTTTCCAAGGTTTATTCCTGTTAGTACAACCTCTTTGTAGCCATTCGCCTCAAATATCTTAAGGGATTGAATAACATTTTCAGTCTCCAGACTCCTTAGCGGCCCACGAGCCTTCGGTATTATACAGTAGGAACATAATGATTCACATCCGTCCTGTATTTTTAAAAAGGCCCTGGTCCTATCAGAAAATTTTTTGATAGGAATTTGCTCAAACAGGCTGCATGCAGAAAACTCTTCTCTTACAACAAGTGGTGGATCGTGCTGAGTCATTGCCATTAAAAGATCTGGAAAAGAGTTCTTCTTATTGTTCCCTGCTATTATATTTATCCCGTCAATCCTGGATAGCTCCTCAGGGAATACCTGTCCATAGCAACCAACCGCCCCTATTATAGCGCCGGGATTTTTTCTTACAGCCCTTCTTATCGCTTGCCTGGATTGAAAGCTTGCCTTGGCCGTTACTATGCAACCATTGATGATTACCAAATCTGCAGAACCATCCTGGCTTGTCTTTTGACAGCCTTTACTGATGAGTGACTCTTCTATAAACGCAGACTCGTATTGATTTACCTTGCAACCTAAGGTGATAATTTTAAATAGTTTTGACATTTTTTCAAAGGTGATGAGCCAATTTTGATGATTAGATAAATTGTGATAGTTTACCAGTGTACAGGTGGGTAAACTGATTAAACATTTACGAAAATTTTAATAGGTTTTACAAAATTGAGAACTTTTCATAATCCATATTTTCTGAGCGATGATAGATTTTTTTCAGCTCGGCAGCCTAAAAAATATACCCTCTTTTACCTTGGGTGAAAAAGATTGTCATCTTAGGAAAAGGTCTCGAGGCTATCTTTTTTCTTTACTTATCCACCCCCCTCCAATAACACTTTCACCTTCATAACATACAAGGGCCTGGCCAGGTGTTATTGCCCATTGGGGATAATCAAATTCAAAACGGACACGGTTTCCCTCAAGTATGGTAAGCGTTCCCTCAGCAGGTTTATGCCTATACCGTATTTGCGCCTGCACCTTCAATTTTTTTTTGCCGTGTGGTTCCCTTATCCATATAAAATCTTTAGCAGTGAGTTCACTGGCAAATAAATTCTCCCTCTTGGTTACAACAATCTCATTGGTTTCCGGTTTAATGTGATGCACATAGAGAGGGTATGGAGAGGCTATTCCGAGGCCATGTCTTTGACCTATAGTGTACGCATAGGTACCAGAGTGAGTTCCAAGGATATTTCCCTCAAGATCAAGTATGTTTCCAGATGAAACCATCCAGCTATCTACATACCTTTTAAAGGAAGCTCTGTAATCGTTACCTGGGATAAAGCATATTTCCTGACTTTCTTTACGAGTTTGCCAAGACAGTCCTTTTTCCTTTGCAGAGGCATATATTTCCGATTTTGTTATATCACCTATTGGAAAGAGAGACCTTGACAAATGAGACTTTTTTACTCTATGCAAAAAATATGTCTGATCCTTTTGCCTGTCTTTCGCCCTGATTAATTCAATACTCTTTCCATCTGCATTTTTTTTTAATCGTGCGTAGTGACCTGTAGCTAAATAATCAATGCCTGTCTGGTCCATCCACCGTATTATTTGTTCAAATTTTATTGCATAATTACAAACAACACAAGGGTTAGGGGTCATACCCAAATGGTAAGAGTTAAAAAAGTAATCAATAACATTTTTCTTGAAAGGATTGCTTACGTCTAAAAGATGAAACGTGATATTCAGTCCATCAGCGAGCGATCTTATTCTGCTTATCTTTTTTTCTTTATCGGGAATAGGCAAAACAAGATGGACACCTACAACATTCCATCCCTGGTTTTTAAGGATAATTGCGGCATATGAGCTGTCTATACCTCCACTAAGGGCTACTGCAATGGTTTTTTTATTTTCAATCATGCACTGACTTAGTGTTTTTTCCTATAAATGTTTGCATAGAGAACTAATGTTGTCTTAATTTAAAAAAGTGTAAGACTACTCAAGTATGCCTCTGTCAAAATTTACCTCCATGGCCTTGGCTGGACAGGCTAACACACATAGTTCGCACGCACTGCATTTATCCTTGTTAAAGGCCACAGTCATCTCTGGCCTTTCAATATATAACGCCCCGGTAGGACATACAGCCGTGCAGGCACCGCAATGAAAACACTTGTTATCATTTCTCTTTATATCATGGCTTATGCTCTCTACCTTTACACCAAGATTTCTAAGATATTTAATTCCAAGGCTATAATTT